>NZ_JANQDF010000081.1:0-5961 GCF_029891675.1 Anabaenopsis tanganyikae CS-531 | reverse complement strand
AAGGACAAGACAAGGTGGACAAGGTGGACTAGGTGACAAGGGAGAAAAACAGTACAAAGTCTGTATTCTTAGTAAGAAAAATAGCCCCTTAAAAGACCATTGTCCGGATAAAATCTTCCTTGTCCACTTTCCTTCCTTGTCTTCGGTGGTCTTGCCTTCACAGATCATATTAAAAACCTACCCTTGTAAGGAAGGGGGTGGGGTCAAAACTTGACAAACATCCTCTAAAATACTTTGCGAGTAATTGAGTGGTTAAGCTGCTCACCCAGGGACTAATTGCCAAAAAATGGCTATAAGCATTGAATTAAAGATGGGATTATTGATACATTATGGAAATTGAACTATAAATCCAGAGCTATTGAAGGTACTAAACCAGAATTTTTATGAAATCTCTACACCGTCCCGATCTATATGGCTGGTCTACTTTCAATCCCACAAGAAATATTGATTTCCATGGGGTTGCTTGGGTGCGTCCACAGGGAAATATCCTCATTGACCCAGTAGCTTTATCAAATCATGATTGGAATCATTTGCAATCCCTCGGTGGTGTGCTTTGGATTGTGTTGACTAATTCTGAGCATATCAGGTCTGCTAAGGAAATCGCTGACCAAACTTATGCTAAAATCGCCGGACCTGTGAAGGAAAAGGATAATTTTCCCATACGTTGCGATCGCTGGTTAGGTGATGGTGATGAAGTTGTCCCCGGATTAAAGGTGTTAGAACTTCACGGTTCTAAGACACCGGGGGAGTTGGCCTTGTTACTAGAGGAAACAACTTTGATTACCGGAGACCTTGTACGCGCTCGCAAGGCTGGTAGTTTAACCATCTTACCTGATGAGAAGTTGCTCAACCGTCAAGCGGCTGTGGCTTCTGTGCAACGCCTAGCAGCACTACCCCACGTAGAAGCTGTATTGGTGGGGGACGGTTGGCCTGTGTTTCGGGATGGTCGCGATCGCTTGCAGGATTTGCTAGCCACCTTATAATTACTCAACTCACTGGGTAACCTATTCCCCTGGCCATGAGTGCAGCCAACAGGGGAATCAGTGCAAAACCAACAATTTCAGTTCTAATTAACCAGATCAGACGATTTACTTGAGTTGATTCAACCTTGGGGGCTGTCCCCTTTTGGAGAGCAGGAACCCAACTAATAAAAGAAACTGTCGGATACAAAGACAAACCACCTACCAACAGAAAGATAGCTACTTTCGTATAAAAAACAGGATTATTTAAATAGTACTCCGAGCCTTTACCATAGTAAAGAACACGTAATACACCTGTAGCCAAAATCATTACCGCTGATATACCATACACAGTATCAGCAATGACAATTTTCCAAGCCTCATTTAAGCTCAACTCCTTTTGAGAGTTTAAGATGAATATCTCTAAAACTAGCGCTCCAAAAGACAACATCAACCCCAAGTAATGCAAATATGCAACAACGGCACTTATCAACATAATAATTTCTAGATTTTGCGATTTTAGTATTTATTTTGGAGCCGAAACCATCTCATCTTTTATTTTCGGTAAATTCCTTATAAATTGTACACTAAACTGGCTAATCTGTATTGCCTAAGTTTGACCACCAGTGTAGTTCGTGAGTTAAAGAGTATAAAATAGAGGTTTATTTTCAGTTTTCCTGGCTACCACCTAGCACAGCATCATATTCGCCCAGACCCAGGCAATTATTTGTGATCACAAACAGTCCTGTAATGATTATTAGTAACGGCTAAAACTATTAATCTTGATCTATTGAAATTTCCGAATATTATTTGTTATCCCAACTTTTAGATAATATTCTTTGGTGAATCAACATCAACCGCTTTTTTTTAGATATTGTGATTATCTTTTGTGTAGTAAAGTGCTGGTATTGTTTTACCTTTGATTTTTCCTTTAGGTCAGTTTCTCATTTTTTATGCAACCCCGGCCTACTATCATAGAAATTTTTTCCACCTTCTTACAGTTTCAGGGAGACAGATTCAGTCATTGGGCGACAGAATCAAGATTGCGTCGCAGCATTCAACGTTGTCTGCAACAAACCACAAAAAATACAACTGAAAACTTTTGGGTTATATATTGGTATAAGTCTTGGGAAGTTGCAGAAACTAAATTTTTGGCGCAGCAACATCTGACAGCATATTTACAAGAAGCTTGCTATTGGAGTTCTCAAAAAACAGTCGCTAACTTCCTGAGTACCCAATACAAAATATCAGATTGTTTTCAAATAGCGATCGCCCAAGTTAATAAAGTTTTCCAAGGTTTTAATCCTAATTACAGCAGTAGTTTGAAAAGTTATGCCAGTATTGTGTTTGGGAATGCTATCCGGGAATATTGTCGCCAAGTTGGGGAAGTGGATATTTGTACAGACTGGGGTCTGTTAAGGAAAACATCACAAATGCGTTTCCATGACGCTCTCAAAAATGCTGGGTACTCCTCAGATACCATTGACGCTTATACTGTGGCTTGGCAATGTTTTAAAACTTTATATATCCCCCAACCTGGTAATTGTCGCCAACTAGCTCCACCAGATGAGCAAATTTGGCAAGCGATCGCCCAGATTTATAATACACAAACTCGCTCTAAAGTCAACCCCAAAACCTTAGAAAATTGGCTCCTCAGTGCGGCAACAGCCGTGAGAAAATATCTTTACCCCCGGAAGGATTCCCTTGATTATCTACCAGGGGTAGATCTACCAGGAACCGAACCAGCATCTTTAATCGATGGAATTATCGCCGCTGAAGAAGCCCAAACCCGCGCGGGTGTGCAAATGCAGATTAACCGACTTTTAGGGGATACCATCACCCAACTTGAACCGCAATTGCAAAATATTTTACAACTATACTATGGTCAACAGCACAATCAAAATGTCATTGCCAAACAGTTAGAAATCAAGCAATATACAGTGTCCCGGCGATTGACAACAGCTAAAACAATATTACTGCGAACTCTGGCTAATTGGAGTCGGAATACTTTGCATATTTCCGTCAACACAGACCTACTAACTAGCATGAGTCCTGTGATTGAGGAATGGTTGCAAAAACACTACAGCATTTCTACTTAATGCGTAGAGGAAAAGCCGCCAAATTATCCGGAGAAAACCCCATGAATATTAATACCCCCATCTTAAATTATGTTTTTACAGACATAATTTTAGCAATTCCAGATACTATACAATCTGCAATTCACTCTCGGAACAATTATCAAGCCTATATCAATCAACTGTGTTTGGGTGCTGTCTTACCTTGGTTACAGTCAGACTTCACACCCCAAGCCCAAGTTTGGCCTAATACCACCGCTTTACCTAGTTTTTCGGAGCTAGTCAATGGTACTGCTATCACAGTAGACGCAGTGAGATTTATTTTGGTTCCCAGTGAAAATATTGATTGTAGTGAATTGCGTGTACCCCAGGAATGGGTAGATATTCCTACCTGGGCGGGGGATTATTACTTAGGAGTGCAAGTAGAACCAGATGATGGCTATGTTAGGGTTTGGGGCTATTGTACCCATCAACAACTCAAAACCAAAGGTAATTATCAGCCAAGCGATCGCACCTATGCTCTGGAGCAAGATTATATTATTACCGATATGAGTGTATTAGGGGTAGCGCGAGAATTTTGCAGTGATGAAATTACACGAACTGCCATCATAGACTTACCAAATATACCACAAGCACAAGCGGAAAATTTAATTACCCGCCTGGGAAATCCAGCCATAATTAACCCCGGTTTAACAGTGCCTTTTCCATTGTGGGGGGGATTAATTGGCCATGGAGGTTGGCGACAACGATTATATGAACAACGTTTGGGACTACCAGAACAACGCTCAGTCACACAATGGTTAAACAGCGGTGTGTCGGAAATGGTAGTCGGGTGGGAAAAGATCAATCTGCAACCCAATAGGGCTGGGGCGCGAAATATCACGGAAAATCAACCAAGAGTGACTTTATCGCGCCAACTAGCGATCGCGGGTCAATTATATGAACTGGTGATTACACCCCAAGGTCAACCCCACATCACACATTGGCGGTTTGAGTTACGTCATACTATCATAGGCGCAGGCATTCCTGGGGGTTTTAAACTCAGACTCCTCACCGAAGACTTACAACCATTTCCCAATAATGAAGATATAGCCACCACTGCGGTGGAACAACTTTATATAGAGGTTGCATTAGAACCAGGAGAAGGTATAGTCTGGGAAACAGAACCCCATCCCGATAACTATGACCGAGAAATATTAAAATTTTAACGGTAAAACCCCATCCTGACTTTATGCCTTCTCAAATCCCCATCAATCAAAATAAAATCGGCGTGGCAGTTATCGGTACTGGATTTGGTCAAAAAGTCCACATTCCTGGATTTAAAGCCCATCATCGCACCGAAATAGTCGCCGTTTATCATCGAGATATTCATCAAGCCCAAACCATCGCCCAAACTCATCATATCCCCCACGCCTGCGACAATATTACCGATATTTTGGCATTACCAGCAGTGCAAGCGGTGAGTATAGCAACACCCCCATTTCTCCACTATGAAATGGCTAAAGCAGTCCTGCAAGCCAGGAAACACTTATTATTAGAAAAACCCACAACTTTAAATGTCTTAGAAGCTAAAGAATTATATCAATTAGCCCAAGCCCAAGGCGTAACTGCTATAGTAGATTTTGAATTTCGCTTTGTTCCAGCATGGCAATTATTCGCCGAATTATTAGCTAAAAACTATGTAGGTAACAAGCGCTTAATTAAAATTGATTGGTTAGGTTCTTCCCGCGCGGATACCGAACGCCCATGGAACTGGTATTCCTGTCAAGAACAGGGAGGCGGTGCATTAGGTTCTTTAGGGTCCCACGCCTTTGATTATATCTCCTGGCTCTTTGGACCAGTCAGCAGATTAAACGCCTACCTGACTACCGCCATTCCCGCACGGGTTGACCCCAGTATTGGAGAATTAAAACCAGTCAATACAGATGACAACTGTCTGCTATCTTTAGAATTAGCTGATGGTACACCTTGTCAACTTGCTATCAGTGCTGTAGTTTACGCATCTCGCACACATTGGATAGAAGTGTATGGCGATCGCGGTACCCTAGTTTTAGGTAGTGAAAATCAAAAAGATTATATACATGGATTTCGCGTGTGGGGTTGCCAACCTGGTCAACCTCTCCAAGAAATTGAAATACCCAACCGGTTAGTTTTTCCCCAACATCACCCAGACGGGCGTATTTGTGCATTTACCCGTGTAGTAGACCAATGGGTACAAGGAATTGAACGCCAACAGCTAATAGTCCCATCCTTGCGAGAAGGAGTTTATTCTCAACTGTTAATGGATTTATCTCATAAATCTCACACAACATCAAGTTGGGTAGATGTCCCCAACCTGGAAAAGTTCCTCACTGATGGTGTCTAATCAAGTAGACACTAATTGATTCCCCGCTGGGAAATGCTATAGCTGTCAGGGATAATAATTAATAGATGTATCCCTGAACAGCTATCTAGTAAACTGAGATCCTAATTAAATTAGTAACCCCAACTAAATGACTTAGCTAGGTAGGTCACATGACCAATAGCATAGGTGCTTACAAAAGCTTCAGCTAACTTAGTTAATGTAGAAATATCGCTGACATATCCACTATTAGAAACACTGCTTTCACCTCCAGAAACAGCATCTACATCTTTAAGTTCATTGAGAAAACTTTCAGAATCTTGAAATAATTCCACACCAGCATTGTTGAGTTCAGAAAGAATAATGTTAGCCATTTTATTGCTCCTCAAGTATTTGTAGCGATAGTTTTTTCCGGAATTAGCCGTCAGGGATAATAATTAATAGGTGTATCCCTGAACAGCTATCTAGTAAACTGAGATCCTAATTAAATGCAGCGATTCAAGTCATTAGTAAGCGTAACTAAATGACTTAGCTAGTACGGTCACATGACCAATAGCATAGGTGGTTACAAAGGCTTCAGCTAACT
>NZ_JANQDF010000080.1:0-6315 GCF_029891675.1 Anabaenopsis tanganyikae CS-531 | reverse complement strand
ACGACAAGAAGACAGCCAGAGATGGAAGTCTTACAGGTATTCATGACAAGAACCATATCACTGAGGAGCCGTATGAGGTGAAAGTCTCACGTACGGTTTTGTAGACGAGTCGGTTGGGTGACTGACCGGCTTAGTTTAATGAGTTGGATATTGCTACTGACCCTTGGGGTGTGAAGATTACCCGGGTAGAATTGCGCGATATTGTTCCCTCCCAGACGGTGCGAGAATCAATGGAGCTCCAAATGGCCGCCGAACGGCGGCGACGGGCAGCAATTCTCACTTCCGAGGGGGAACGGGAATCCGCGGTGAATACCGCTAGGGGGAAGGCTGAGGCGCAAATTTTAGACGCTGAAGCTCGTCAAAAATCTACGATTCTCCAAGCGGAAGCGCAACAAAAATCTATTATCTTACAAGCTGAAGCTGAACGTCAGCAACAAGTCCTCAAAGCCCAAGCAACCGCTGAAGCTCTCCAAGTAATCACTAATGCTCTCAATGGTCAACCAGGAGCACAAGAAGCTTTACAGTTTTTACTAGCTCAAAGTTATTTGGACATGGGGACGAGGATTGGTAGCAGCGACAGTAGTAAGGTGATGTTTATGGACCCCCGCACTATCCCTGCTACTTTGGAGGGGATGCGTTCTATTGTTGCTGATGCTAGTCATCCTTCTTTTGGTGGTCTCAAGAATGAGCAACGTTAGCTTGATTCATTTGGCATTGACTACACAAACCAAAAAATTCTAGTGTGTGGTAAAAGACTTTAAATTTATGCTGGGATTCTAACTGCTCTTCTAAGGGATGAACAGGACATTGATTAATGGGAATTGATAGGCCACACTGCAAACAGGTCAGGTGGTGTTTGTCTTGCTGGGCTAGGTTATACAGGGCTTCACCGTTGGCTAAATTCCTCACCTGTACCATCCCTTCTAGTTTTAAGGCTTCCAGTGCGCGGTAAACTGTTGCTAAACCCATGGTTTGGTTGCGATTACGTAATTCTACGTAAATATCTTGGGCGGAAATTCCTTTTTCGATGCTCTTGAGTAGGCTGAGAATCCGCTCTTGACTGCGGGTGCGTATGGCTCTCATAGACAATTATTTAAATTTACTACTGTAGTGACAGCTGTTAAATTGGCAAGGTTATTCCTTAACTGTAACTGCTTGTTGATTTTATTTTGACTCAGTTGGGACAGAAAGTTATAGTATAGCGATCGCAGCATTTAGCAAAAAGCCTGTGCAAAGGAAGTATCTAGCCAAAATTTTCGTGACCCTTCGCCCTTCAGTGTTAGACCCTGCTGGTGTGGCCGTACAATCTGGTCTGAAGCAACTGGGATACGACAACGTGGAACAGGTGCGGATTGGGAAGTACATTGAACTCACCATCACTTCTACTGAGGAGATCAAGGCCCGTCGAGACCTTGAACGTATCTGTGACCAAATGTTAGCAAATCCAGTGATTGAAAATTATCGCTTTGATTTGATTGAGGTGGAAACACAAACAGGAGTTATTTAGCATCCAGGATGGGGAAACAGGGAAGCATATTAATTTCTCTGTCCCCATTTCTCACTCCCACTACACTAATTAAGACTAATTAAGAGGAATTAATCACTAAATCATGAAATTTGGGGTTTTGGTTTTTCCGGGTTCTAATTGCGATCGCGATGTTGCTTATGTTACCAGAGATTTGCTGGGGCTGCCTACTCGCATGGTTTGGCATCAAGAAACTGATATCACTGATTTGGATGTAGTTATCATCCCCGGTGGCTTCAGTTACGGTGATTATCTGCGTTGTGGTGCGATCGCCCGCTTCTCCCCTGTGATGCAGCAAGTCCTTGACCACGCCCAAGCAGGTAAATTTGTTCTCGGTATCTGTAACGGTTTCCAGGTATTAACTGAAGCTGGTCTGTTACCCGGTGCTTTGACGAGGAATCAGGATTTACATTTTATCTGCGATCGCGCTCCCCTGACCGTTGAGCGTAACGATATTCCTTGGACTCAAGCCTACACTACCAATGAAACTATCACTCTGCCTATTGCCCACGGCGAAGGGCGATTTTATGCTGATAAATCTACTTTAGCAGCCCTTGAAGATCATAGTCAAGTGGTTTTCCGCTATGCAGGAGACAATCCCAACGGCTCACTCAATAATATCGCCGGGATTTGCAATCGACAAGGCAATGTTTTAGGCATGATGCCTCACCCAGAAAGAGCATCAGATACTTCCCTGGGATATACTGATGGTTTGCGCCTATTTCAAGGCCTATTAGGGAAAATTGCCGCCTGGGTTTAATTTTCTTCCTGTGCTGTGAATTACTCTCAGGAATTAACACTCCCCAATCTTCATCTTATTTTTTTTAGTCCTGATTACTGGACTTTTTTTATGGCTGTTTTTGGTTAAGTTTCTACTGTTTCACTGGCAACTATGGGGTATAATTATAATTGTGCCTATTATAGCAACCGCCAAGGAGGTTAGGACATAAACAGAAGATAAAACCATTGAAATTCAAGCGTTTCAAGGCTTCCCCCTGCCCCCTGCTATAGCAATCCTAAATGATTCATGAACAATTTCTGTTCCCTGTTCCCTGTTCCCTGTTCCCTGTTCCCTGTTCCCTTTCCTCACTGATAATTTCTCAAGTCAAATAGGATGACTATATATCCATAGATATCAATTGCAGATATTTACATACTGAGGTCTTTACGTGAATAAAATTACAATCAATCCTGATTTAGCAAATGTCGATTATACTGACTTACTAACGAAAATCTGCCAAAGCTTAGAGAAAAACCAAATATTCAGAACCGATAACAATCATCAATGGTTAGTGGTGGATATTAATCAAATAGCCGCTGAAATCGCCACTTCACAAGTGAATAGTCCTTTAGGAAATGCTAAGGGAGTACGTGCTGCTACTCTCAATTTTAGCCCTGGTTCTCAAGATAGATTTTCAGAGCAAACAAGTAACATCACTGAATTAGTTAGATCCAATTTAACATCCTACTTGAGCAAAAATCTATCTTTAGATAGATTGACATTTGTCACACAACTGATTGCAGATTTGCAGACATTTCGCCAACAACCAACTAAATTTGACCTCGCCTATAATTTCCCACCATCTAACCAATTACAACAACAGCGATTAACAGTTAGAAATAACGACGGACAACACGCACAACTACTCAAAGCGCATAAAGTTAAAATCTCAGTGGACAAACCCAGTAATTTTACCGCCCACTTATTAGAGGGAATTAATAACTTTATAGATATTCAACTTGAGCCTACATCGGAGGAAAAGGATGACCTAGAATATATTTTAGATAACTTAGAGAAAAATGATCAATCAGATATTCACCGCTTAGAAAATCTGGTGAACCAGCAAACATTAGGTAAATTAAAGAAATTAGCCAAAATCAAATATTTAGAATTTCTCTATGAAAATATCGATGACAATGCTAGCGAGAACAACTTGCAAGGTAAAATATATTTACAGGACTTAATCAGAAGATTAAAATTATTAGATGACTATATTAATAATACCAACAAAGCAGACGGCGAATATATAGTTAACTATCAGGGAGTAGAGGTTAATTACCAAAATATGTTTTCTCGGGGTGAAGCATTTGATATGCTTCCCATTATCCCCTTGATTGAGGGTTACCTAGGAGAAACAGAACAGGAAAACCGCGAGAAAGTAGAATTTATTTTTGGGTTAAAGTTGAAATTTGATGGTAAAGTCCAAGCCTATGGGGGTAAAACAGTTTTTGAGCGTAATCTTGACATTTTACACCCAGATAGTCAAGAACATCAAGAACAAATCCAAGATGAATCTAGAAAAACGTCATTTGTATATAAGGTATTAAAGATAGCATTTTTATATTACTTTTTATTTGCATCTCGTCAAGATCCTAATAATCCCCAGAATGATTTAGAATATAACCCCATTACTAAATGGGAACAATCTGTATTACCAATATTGCAAGGTAGTGATGAAGAAGCTAAAAAACGACTATTTAGAAGCATTATTAATGGGTTTGACAAGTTGGAAGTTAGAGAAAAAATCAAAACTCTCAAGGGAGTTTTAACAAAGCTGATCAAGCGGAAAACTTCCTTCCCTACCAGAGAATATCCCCTACATATTTCTGTCAAGAATAGTATTTTAGAAGCAGATATTAACACTATTGTTGATAGAGATACATTTTTTAAATCTTTGTTACGGGAGAATCCTAAAGACTGTCTTAAATATATCAATTTGGGGGAAGCAACCACAGATAACAGTTTTCTCGTCAGTCTCCCAGCCAAAATGACTATCAGTGAAATCTACTTTTTTGAGACTGATGACAGAGAAACTTTTCAGATGGAATATGACATAAATATAACAGGTCAGGGTATTGGTGTTTTACCGGTAGTATTTGTACCAGCTAACAGCTGCTATGAATTTGTTACAAAAAACCTATCAAACCGTAAGTTGGTAATATTTCCCTATCGTCCAGATCCTAAAAAACTAGAACCGGGTAAACTTGAAACCCAGAAACTAGAGTCCCATCAAGAATTTATTTACAAAATTACCTACAGCTTACTAGCTTACATCTGCTTGTATGTCTTATTAGAAAAAAAATCAAAGTTATTTATTCCCATTTTAAGGATACACCTCAACAACAAGAAAGATGATGCACCCATAGAAAAATTTATAGTTTCCTTGACCGGTGTATTATCCCATTTATTTAATGAACAATATCGGAGTAATTCCCAGGGAATAGATATTAGTGATTTCTCGACCAAGGGTAAATTTAAAATTCCTAATACTTTAAGCGCTTTATATTCTGTATTACCGAAAAAGTTCACTTTCCCCCCTGGAGAGGAATTTCAATTTCGGGAACTAGATAAACTAGCAATGATTATAGTTTCTAGTCGCGGTAGTGATAGCAGATGGGGAATGGAAGCGAAAAAATCTAACCTGATGGGGGAAATTATTGATTTCCAAATTCAACCGCAAACGGTGAAATTAAGATTATTGAAAACATTTTCCGAAAACTATGATAATCATGAAGATATGTTTTCATATCCTAGTGTGATAGTTGAGAATGTAGATAAACTCTATAAAAAAGGCTACAGACACTTTATTTACATAGCAAAAGTTCCTTACAGCACCACATTACACATCACTCAAACTAAAAGCGACGAACTATTTTTTATGTCTGCAAATGTCATTAAGGCTTTGACACAAGAAAGGAGTGATATTAAAATTTATCCGATGTTCTTTGATAAATACTACGCGGTCAAAGTTGAAAACAAAATCAAGTCAACATCATTATATATTCAAGATACTGTAGAACTGACACAGTTAGTAGAAGATAGTAGCAAGAAGTCAATTGTATTTTTCAACTTGTTTAACGGTATCGCAGTTGCTAAAGATACCAACTATAATGGTGTAATGTCTTACGCAACTTTGCTGAATATTTATCAGGGTGTACTAGATGACAAGGATATTAGAACCGGACTAATTTATCAGGACAGTCACTTAAAAAGTGAGATTTTGCAATGCTTGACTTTGTTTCATTTCTCCCGTTATCAAAAGCATGAAAAGTCGGGTAAACTTCAAATCAAGTTAGACCCTTATCAAAACCTCATCGGAAAGGAGTCTATTGGTCAACTAGCTTTATTAAAATATAGTCGCGGTCAGAATGCAGAGTTTAACTCTCTAGCTTTTTTAACCCATGTTAGGGATATACTCGCAAGACCCAAATCAAGCTCTTAGTGGATGTTTGATAAGTTTTCAACAGGTAATTTTTATCTTAGGGAACACCGGAAGGATTGGGGAACAGACAAAAAACAATAAAATCCAGTCCCCTCCCCTTACAAGGCTATCCATTAACCGGATCTTTCTTAACATTCGTGAGAGCGATCGCTCGCAAACCCCCAAACCTTAATCCTCCGTTGATGATTCTCAATAAAATAAGGGTTTTATCAAGAAGAATAAGGTACATTTTGTCAAGATTAGGGAAAGTTTCAAGCGTTGAAACCATTGCCACATAAATGTTTCAAGATTGTTAAGAAAGATGTGAGTAATGAATAGTGTAATGGGAGGGGTTGGGGGTGGGGTCAAACCTGATAAAAACACCTACGTAGGGCGATCGCCCTTCTATCTCGATACTTATGAGGCCGTTTTATCTCTACCCTAAGATAGATGACAACCTGACAGTTATTCTAACTTAAAGTTATTTACACTTGTATAAATTTTAATAAACTGTCTGCTAAATTACTAACAGCGATCGCCTATATTGAAATTTCTACCCTTGTAATCCCCTAGTTTCCCATGTCCAGA
>NZ_JANQDF010000079.1:0-11145 GCF_029891675.1 Anabaenopsis tanganyikae CS-531 | reverse complement strand
ATTACTACTGGGGTAACCTTTGTTTAACTTTTTCTCAATTTCTTGATCTAAATTATCATCTTCGTCTTTACTTTCCCAGTACCCCCAATCTAATCGCAAAGCATCCTTAACCGTACCATCGGGGTAAACTAGTTTACCATTAGGTAACTTAAAATCCAACTCTGGAATTAGTAAAAAGTCT
Source organism: Anabaenopsis tanganyikae CS-531 (assembly GCF_029891675.1). Classification (NCBI taxonomy): domain Bacteria; kingdom Bacillati; phylum Cyanobacteriota; class Cyanophyceae; order Nostocales; family Nodulariaceae; genus Anabaenopsis; species Anabaenopsis tanganyikae. Next base: position 10,964 of record NZ_JANQDF010000079.1, on the reverse strand, counting down.
CTGGGTTTGCAATATTCATTTAAGAGGTTTTGAAAAGCCACGCGAATAGAAGTTTCTTTGCGGGAACCGCCAAACTGAATAATTTTGGCTACTTCTGCTTGGTACTGGCTAATCAAAAGTCTGGACATGGGAAACTAGGGGATATACAAGGGCAGAAATTTCAATATAGAGGATAGCAGACAGTAATTTAGCAGACAGTTTATTAAAATTTATACAAGTGTAAATAACTTTAAGTTAGAATAACTGTAAGTTTGTCATCTATCCTAGGGTAGAGATAAAACCCCCCATGTGATCTATCATCTATTCGTTTATATCCACTATCTGTTGTTAAACGCAAAGAAGTGGGGGATCTTAACCACCTCACAGATCCCGGACTTCTAGTTAAATTATCTTAGATTATCTGTGATGATGTGAGAAGTCGGGGATCTTAACCAAAGTTATCCTAGATTATGTGTGATGATGTGAGAAGTGGGGGATCTTACGCCCCGTCACAGATCCCGGAATAGCGATCGCCTTTAACAGCAGCGCTTCGCTATCGCATCTTGTCAAGATCATCAAATACATGATCTTCGGTGTCAGATTTATCTGACTTTAGCTTTGAGACGGGGGTTTCTAACCCCCGGTTCCGCGTGTAGCATCAAACGGGAATTTTCAACTATTCTGGGTATCGATTCGCTTTCTCATATGTATTACCAAACCAAAAGCGCCCATCCGGTGGGTCAATATAGCCCAGAAGCAGCAGAGAAAGCCGCCAGAGAGTGGATAAGAAAAGGTAATTGAAGCAGCAAAGTCAAGCGTTCTCGGCTAGTGCTTCTAAATGAAAAGCCAAATTACTCAGGGCCATTTCAATCTCGGAACTGTAAGCAATGCGCCGCCATTTTGGTGTTGTGGCATTGTCCATGGCTGTTGTTTCTATGTATTGAGCAACAACCATGAGTTTTTCTGGATCTGTTGAGGCTGCTGCCAAATTGTTTAAAAATTCTTGAGGTGTCATGGATCTCCAACTAATGTGTGACAGTATGGCAGTTTTATAGCTGCTATCAGAATAACTATTCCACCTCAATCATTCTGTTCATCATACTCATCTTTGCCAGAACCATAATTTCTTGCCAATTAATAGCTACTGGTGGGTTGACGATATCATTGATCATTAACTGGGATATTGGTAACCTCGTCTGGGAACTGATTTTACCCTTGTTTGATTTTGGCAAACAAAGATTCATATTCCTGAATTGCTGATGGAGGTAAGGAACTCAGAAATTCGCTGTTCTCGAAAACTTGACGATTACTCTGTAGTAGGCTTCTAAATGGTTCTTGCAGGTTTGATAGGTCAACATGAGGAGAAATTGGGGAATTACTTCTAGTGATCACAGAAATTTGTTTTGCGATGTCTGGTTGCCAACAAAAATCAATCCACTGTGATAAAAAAGTCTCTTTTTTCACTTTTGTAGGGCATACCCATAAGTCAGCCCAAATTGCTGTTCCTGATTTGGGTATAACTGCGGCAAATTGAGGATAACGTGACAAAACCGGTATTATGTCGCTAGACCAACCAACGGCTAGCCAAGTATCTCCAATAATGAGCGGTTCTAGATAGTTTTGGGAACTGTATAATTTTACCTGTTTATTTAATGCTCTGAGTTCATTTTCTAAGTCTGGTATGGTCTGAATATTTTCTGTGTTGTAGGATTTTCCTAGCTTTTTTAAAACCAGACCGATCACTTCTCTAGATTGATTGAGTAAAGAAATCCGCTGCTGTAGTCCATCTCGCCACAAATCACTCCAATCCTGCGGAGTCCAACCCAAACTTTGCAACTTTTCACGATGATAAATAATTACTGTGCTTCCCCAACGGTACGGAGCCGCCCACACGTTTCCTTGAGGATCTAAGTTACCTTGATCATCGCGTATTACCAATTGCTGCCACTTTTGATCTAAAGCGGACCAATGTTTTAACTGTTTGACTTCTTCTAGTGGTTGAATGAGTTTCTGTTCAATAGCTGCTTTGAGCCAGTAATCTCCCAATGTTACTAAGTCAGATGCAACTGCTGGTTGCGATCGCGAAGCGCTGCTGCTACCAGATCGCATAAATGGTATAAACCGATTCCAAAATCCCTTGCTAGTGGGTTTTGAGGTATCCTCCCAAGCTTGCAATTGTTTGAATAAATCTTCTATTTGTTCAACTGGGGCAAAATTCAACTGTACCTGTTGCTGTAAACTTCGGCGAAACTGAGGAACTATCTGACCGGGGATGGAACCTTTTAATAACTGGATATGCAGTTGTGTTTGATTGCTTGTATCACAACCGACCAGAATCTGGGACAGCGCCACTGCACCCGCAGCCAATAAAAAAGAACGTCGATCTATCGATTGTGGATTTGGAATTTTGGATTCTTGATTACACATATATTAAATAAATATATAGAATATACTCCAAGTGCTGATTTAGAGGTATTGTCGGAATAATATTAGTAAGCTTGAGGCATTAAGTAACTTTAAAGTATTTTTCTCAAAAAAAAACTGCCCGTAAGTTTATTATCCTCAAAATTATACTTTTAAGAAACTTTAAGTTCTATTGAGGATTAAATACTTACTGATTATACCCTGATCCCTTGTGGAAAAAATTAAATAATTCAAAAGTATAGTTAATATCACCTACAAATTGAATAACATAAGGAAAATATACGGAATAGGATATTAAATGGAGACATTGCAAACGCAAATTATAAATTTGAGTCATAAGCTTGATTCCCTCTACCAGGTGATTGAAGCACTTGATAGTAAAATTGCTCAAGCTTTCTCGGAATGTTCTTTAGCAAACACACAAGCTGGGAAGAATTCTCTAGGGAAGAGTGATGTAGTTCGCTCCCAGTTAAAAGAAGATATGAACTTACATCCAGAGCTTGAGCATAAGGATGTATTGACAGATGGTATGTCTTTAGACCTGAATCGGCAAAGTGCAGATAAGATATTAACACCGGAAATTCAAATACAACGACTAACAGCACAGTTAACGGCAGCATACAATCGCATTGCTGCTTTAGAAGAACAATTAATGAAAATTAGAATTCATTGACTTACGGTGTTGCACCACATAACTCTCGATAAGGGCGTGTGGATAGGCATTCCTACCCATTGCAGGAGAACGAGTCTCAGATAATTTCATCATTGTACAATGGACATTTTTGAAGTGAATTAGCAATTAGAGGTATATTGGTCTAGTTGAGCTTCAATGGCAGTTAAAAGTTGATTTTGCTGCCAATTTTGCCTGAGATGAGCAGCAATACAAGCACCTCCAGCACCTATCCCTTCTTTGACAAAGCCCTGCTCATAAGCTTGGAGTTGCGGATAACGAGAGTTAGCAAAATTTAACTGAGTAGCAAGTAGAGGGGGGATATTTTTGCCTAAGCTCAGGGCTAAGTCAACGGTTTTACCAGTGGGATCTTCTGCTACCCAACGGGTTGTACCTACAACTACTTCTGCTGGTTGCCAGGACAAGTCATAAGCATCAGCGATCGCACTTATTAAAGCATAAACTGCCAGCATTTGTGTACCACCTGCCAGAAGAACACCACAATGGCGACTAGCTGCGATAGTCATTCCAGCTACCACCACCTGCATGGGATCACCCACTGCGGCCACAAGTTGTAAAGGATCTATGAGGTCAGAGGGGGGAGATGATTCTTTTTGCGCTGGGAGCCTCATCCTTTCCAGTCCGGCTTGTACTACTGCCCACTTTTGTGTATGATTACAAACAGGATGGCTACTGTTGACTTTTTCAGCAGCGTCTATGCCCAAGCCAGTTAAAACTGCTAGAGCGGTTGTAGTACCTCCGACAACACACTCACCTAAAATCACATATCCTTGTTGAACATTAGTAGCCAGGCGTTCTCCCCAGAGTAGCCCTTGCTGGAGCAAATGGTGTACCGTTGTAATTTTCATAGCAGCACCTTTACTTAAACAGTTAGCCGGGTAGCCACCCAGATCAATAACTGGTACTGCGGGAGGCTGAGGTAAGCCAGCATTAAACAAATAAATTGGAATATTGAGCGCCTCAACAACAGCACGAGAAATGATTACAGGTGAAGCGCCGGCGGTCAGCGGTGGTAGGGGATAGAGAGGTTTTCGTCCTGGTCCGTAATATAAAAACTCAGCATCAGCACAAGCTGTATACTTTCGAGCTTCTGGAGTACTACCAGCCGCTGAAATACCCGGAATGAGGCCAGTGTCAGTAAAACCTAAAACACAGGCAAACAGGGGTAAACCACCCCTATACTTAGTAATCCATTTTTGACCCTGTTGGATTTGGGTATAAATACGAATCAATTACTTAACCTTCATAATCCATAATCACCTGCACCCATTGTGGCGGACGCGGAATCGGATTTCCAATAGCGCCCAATAATAGCCATGCTGCCAGGTGTACCATAAACAGGTAAATAAAATTATTGAAGACAATCAAAGCGACTGCTCCCACTTGCACCACAAACAAACTAGGGCTAGCTAATAATTGTAGCCTCAAAAATACCCACTCTATCAGTTCTGTTACCTGGTTAATCACATAAACCCACAGGTCATCACCCGATAACACAGACAGCAACCACAACCGAAAAAACACCCCTAAGGTACCCAAGAGGGTACCCAAGGTAATAGATACAATCCAGGGAACACGACGATACCATGTTGCCCCTAAAAGCACACCCATAAAGGCAAAGGGCATAACAAATAATAGACTACGAACAGGCCCCATGAGAACTGATAGCAGCAAACCAGAAGTAACAGCAGCCATCCAGGCGGCTCTTTTGCCCCAACGTAGGTAAACTAGAGCGATGGGTACAGGAAAGAATATCCGTAATACCGGGCCCAAAGGAAAGTAGAAATTAATCAACCAAATCAAACTAGCAGCACTGGCTAAAAATGCTGTTTCTACCATTCGTAAAGGCGCGTCAACTTTTAGTCTAGGTCGCCTCAAATGCTCTGGTTCTAATTGTTTGTTAATGGAGTCGGGAAATTCCGGGGCTGGGTTTTCATCTGGTAGAGAATTTGAAATACTCATGGTGAAAAAAGTTTGAACGACTTTGACCTCAGTGTTCCGCTATAGTCAATACTGCGTATTTAGACGCTGGTTCCTCAGTCCATGAGCAAAAAATATCATGCGCTGACAGTTCTTGTTTATTGGTATGGGAAGGAAACAAGGGATAGATATTCCAGCCTATTTAAAAATCGGATAGGACTCCTATAGGTTAGAATTACAGGACTTACGTAACTGGCATAATACCGATCTGTTAAACCTACCCAAATTTACCTGAATCCAGAGTTAGCCGGACAAAAGACGACCAAGGACATTTGATGATGATAAATCCTTCTTTTAGACTAGTATATTTTAGTAGGTTTTGTCAAACGGTTACCACCTGGTGAAATGTGGTAATTCTCATGTAAGTAACAATTCTAGCCAAGGTAATTGAAAGTGACTTCCCGCGCAGATGAAATCCAAAAATTAATTGCAGACATTGACAACTTAATTAACAGCCGTGTTCAGCCTGACTTAACGCTTCTACCTGATCAAGGATCGGAAACCAGAGAGGTTTTAGAAAAACTTCGTACCTTCCTTGTCCAGGAAAAAGAACGTGAGACTTTAAATAATCATAACCAAAACCAGTTGAGGGTGGCGGAGGAAAAGTCACGTTTGTCAGAGAAATTTCTCACTCAGGTTGATGGTAATCAGTCTAGCCAAAGGACAGAGCCAAACCAAGCTGACCGGGAACAAGGTAATTTGCTATTAAATCAATTAAAGGGCGAATTATCAACATTAATACAGCCATTACAAGCGGAATTAGCTGCAATGATGCAAGAGCGGAAAATTCTGGCACAAGAAATTAGACAGCTCGAGCAAAGGAAACTGCACAACTACTCTTTAAGCCAGCAGTATGCTCAACAGGAGCAGATGATTTCCGAATTTTTGCAGTTACTTATGAGCCGAATTGTATCTAATTTAATACCAAATATCCTAGAAAATTACAGTAAGGAGTCCAGTTCAAATAGTACTAATAATGACAAAAACACACCCGCATTCTCTAGGAGTCAACCTTTATTACAAACATCAGAACAGACCCAACGGTTAACACACCTGACCAGGGAACTGGATCAACGTCTATTATCCCTTGATGCGACTGTAAATTTCGTCTTTGAGGCGCTACAACGCAATATCAACACTTATCACCAGTCTTTAAATCAAGGGTTGGGGAGAATGCACAGTACAGGTGTGCAGGGCGAGCAGTTGATGACCAACTTTGTGAAAAACTTAACGCAGCAATTGCAGCAACAAGCCGCAATGAATCTGTTATCTGTCCCAGAGTTACAAAAAAATCAATCCGTATCTCCAGCACCATCATTATCAACTCAGGTAAATAATATTGCGCCAGCAGCAGTAGAAGATGATCATCTATCATCTAGTAACGTTGTAGATAGCTTAGAATCACCTGGTGATCAAGTCGATGAACTTTATGCCAGTTTATGGGGTAATGATAATTTAACTATATCGAGGGGTGATGTAGAAGATTTACCACCGTCGAATATTGCACAAAATATACCTGAATCTCAAAGTAATCCCTTAGAAGCAGATGGGAGAGGGACTACTCTTGAATCTCCAATGGAACCAGTGCAAAAGTTATTAGATTCTTCCTTGCAAGAAGCAGATGCAGAATTAGAGTTATGGCAAGAACCGTCTTTTGAGGAAGATACCAACCCAGAACAACCTACTGATTTATCTGGCTTGTGGCCAACAGAAGAGGGATTCACTAGTACTGTTTCGATACAGCCAAGCAGTGCTGATACTAGCCCAGTGAGTGAATTATTGACTAATTTAGATGGTGAACAAGATGAGTTAGAAGTTTCTTCTGGCTTGGAAACAGCAGAGGTTGAGGATGATAGTCAGCAGTCTTCACTAGTGCTGCATGAGCAGGAACAGGAACATTTAGATCACGATATTTCCACAGCGCCCACAGACAACTTATCCATGGTTACGCCACGCCAGCTATCACCCGGGGAAAACCAGTCTGTTAATCCGGATCAGATGAGTCTGAGTCAAGATCTGACCCAAGAATTTGATCAGGATTTAGCCGACCTGAGTGAAATGCTAGAGCCAGATTTCAACTTGAGTCTAATTTTCGCAGCTTTGGAAGATAGTATAAACCAGCCGCCAAACAATTTTGCAACTGCAACTGAGGCTGACTCTGATGTGGATGTATTCCAGATTAATCCCATCTCTTCGCCGCAAACCGAAGCTGAGTTCGATTTTAGCCCCACAACAGAAACACAAGAGCAAGTCAGTACTGAGCACAGAGCCTCTTTAATTGGCAGTCCTAAGTTTGTGAAGAATAAAGATGTGGCGCTAAATATACAGGAATCGATTTGGTATCTAGGTATTGATCTGGGTACTACTGGAATTTCTGCGGCTTTGTTGAATCTTTCCACTGCTGTGGTTTATCCTATCTGCTGGTCAGCAGACAAGCAACGGGGGGTTAGTTCTTTTCAAGAGTCGTTTCGTTTACCAGCAGAGGTTTATCTACCCACAGGTTCTGTACCTCCAGCGGAAACGCAAAGCCCAGAGGTTCAAAATTTTTTGGCGCAAGCTAATCAAGAGCAGAAGCATAATTTTTATTCAGTACAGTTGAAGCCATATTTGCAGGTAGCTATCCCATATCAGAATGAACAAGAAACATGGGAACCTATATTGCAGTTCAACAAGTTTTCTGCGGGTCCTTTAATTTGGGTTGTGCGATCGCTCTCCAAGTTACTGTTAACCTTAAAATCAGATGGCCATAGTACCACTCAAGGTTTAACCGCTAGTGCTGTGGGTTTAAATCAGGAAACATTCCATGAGATTATTAATAAAATTGCTGGTGTCATTTGCACCTGTCCATCTAGCTGCTCAGAAACATATCGGTTTAATGTGCGGGAAGCTGTACTCTCTAGTAAATTAGTCCCACATCCACAGCAAGTATTTTTTCTGGAGGAAGCCATTGCTAGTCTACTGGGTAGACTAGATGGCGCTCATGGTGAAACAGTGCTTACTGATTACCAGGGGTTAAATCCAGCCAGACCTGATGATCATCCTATGGTTGGTTACACCTTGGTGATTAATATTGGCGCGACTACAACCGAAATGGCCCTGGTTAATTTACCAGAGAACCTAGAGCAATTAGTACACGGTGATTTCATGCTCCATAGTTTTGCTTATGCTAGCAATGCCATTGAGCAAGATATTATCTGTCAGTTACTGCTTCCCCCCAGATATCGAAAAACACGCCAGAATTATGAGGAAGACAGTACAACAACCGCTAACAACTTTTGGCAATGGCAACCTACTTTTGCTGACAAAGTAAGTTTCACTAGCAGTTTGGGACTAGCAGAATTAGATTTACCACAAGTGGGGAAACCGGATATTAAGGCTCGGATTCGTCTCCAGCAGAAGTTACAAAGTTCTTTGTTAGGACAGGCGGTACTAGATGCAGCCTTGGCTTTAAAGCTAATTTTACAACAGCAGGATTTTTTTGCTCTGGAATTAGCAGATCAACGGTGGGTATTACAGCGAAGCGACTTAGAAAATCATGTGTTGATTCCCTTTGTGCGACGTTTAAACCAAGAGTTGAAAAAGTTGTTAGCAGTTAGCGGTCTACCGGCGACAGCAATTAATCAGGCTATTTTAACTGGGGGGATGGCTTCTTTAGAAATTGTGAATACGTGGCTACAGCAAGAACTACCTGACGCTAAGATTATTCAAGATTTATATCTGGGTAAAAACGGCACTCCCAATTGTAGTCGGGTAGCCTATGGTTTAGCGATGTTACCTTTGCATCCCCAGGTTTTAGAACAATCCCGGCAAGTATACAGTGACTATTTCCTGTTCACGAAGTTACTGCAATATTGTTCTCATAGAATTTTATCTTTTGACGAAATTCTCCAGCTATTTGAGGGTGATGGTATTAATACGACTATTTGCCAGGAACGCTTATTGGCTTTCTTGGAAGGTGAGTTACCTCCGGGTTTAATACCTGCAACTCCAGATTCTGCCTGGATAAGTGAAAGTACTGGAAATAATTCTCTCTACCAGTCTATTGCAGCGGCACCACTGTTTAAAAAACGCGGAAATATCACTTATCGTGTGAATTTGCCACAGTTGCAAGTTTTACAACCCTATCTAGATGCTATCAAAGCCAGTAATCAGCAAACAATGGAGGAGCATTACACCGTCAATTTCAGTTTAAAGCTGATATGAACCTGCCCGTACTAGTAAGTAATGGTAGCTCTGACTGGCTATAAAATCAGAGGATTTTTACCCTTTGACACCAGTGCTAGTTTCTGTTGGTACGATGTAGCGCTGTAAAAATGAAAATAATAGCAGTATGGGCGCAACGGATATGATGGAACCAGCAGCTACTAAGCGCCAGTCTAAAGAAAATGTCCCGGCTAATTTGGCGACTCCCAAGGGAAGGGTATATAAGCCTTCATCTTGAATGACTATTAATGGCCAAAGAAAGTCACTCCAAGAGCCGATAAATACAAAAATCGACAGGGTAACTAATGCTGGGCGAATTGCTGGTAACATTATATGCCACCATAAGCCTACCTCAGAACTACCATCCATGCGGGCAGCTTCTTCTAGTTCTTTGGGCACACCCATAAAGGCTTGTCGCAGTAAAAAAATGCCAAAAGCTGAGGCTAAACTGGGAAAAATGATGCCTAAGTAAGTGTTTCTTAAACCCAGTTGCACTGTCAATATGTATAGGGGAATCATGACGATTTGAAAGGGAATCATGATTGTAGAGACGATAGCAATAAAAATAGAGTTTCGCCCCACAAATGATAGTCTAGCTAAGGGGTAAGCGGCTAGGGAACAAAACAGTAGATTCAAGGCTACTGTGAGCAGTGCTACTAAGGTGCTATTATAGAGGTATTGTGCAAAAGGTAGCGATCGCCACACAGTCAAGAAGTTATTGATTGTGGGTTGACTGGGTAACAACTGGGGGGGAGACTGTAAAATATTTTCTGTGGGAGACTTTAAGGCTGTGCTGATCAGCCACAGCAGGGGAAACAGAGTTACTAGTGCCATGGCTCCTAATAACCCGTAGATTAAAATCAGTTTTAGTCGTGAGTTGGGGATGTTCAAAATCGTCAATTGATAATTCTTGATGGATAGCACATTTGTAGGGGACGAAATTGGTTTAACTGCAATGGTTTTCACTAATCACAGCTTGTAATGGTTTATCCCAAATGTCCACAGGTAATTGAGGTAAATAGGCAAAATCAAAGACAATACCGATAGTAGACTTACTTACCCATGCTGGAGAACTGAGTAAACGATCATAATAACCCCCACCATAACCTAAGCGATATCCTTGATAGTCGCAAGCCACACTAGGGACAAGTATCAAATCAACGGATTCAGGGTCTACAATTGGCGCTTGGGGATGGGGTTCTGTAATCCCATAAGCGCCAATATTAACAGCATCGAGGGGCGTGCAAAAATGCCAGGTGAGGGACTTACCAACACACCGGGGAAATCCCCAACGATACTGAGAATCGGCAAATAATGGACTGAGGTCAGGTTCTTGACGAACACTGAAATAAGCTAGTATTGTTTTAGCTTGAGTAAATAGAGCAGACTTTTGTAGTTGCCTACAGATGCGATCGCTTTTTTCTCTCCATTCTTCCACAGACATGGACTGGCGTTTTTGAAGTAAAACACGGCGTAACTCAGCTTTATCTAACAAAACTCAAATAACTCACCTCAGCACCATAGTTATACAGCATTTTGCCGATACCATTAAACTAAGCCGGTCAGTCACCCAACCGACTCGTCTACAAAACCGTACGTGAGACTTTCACCTCATACGGCTCCTCAGTGATATGGTTCTTGTCATGAATACCTGTAAGACTTCCATCTCTGGCTGTCTTCTTGTCGT
>NZ_JANQDF010000078.1:0-12330 GCF_029891675.1 Anabaenopsis tanganyikae CS-531 | reverse complement strand
AAGACCACCGAAGACAAGGAAGGAAAGTGGACAAAGAAGATTTTATACGGACAATGGTCTTTTAATGGGCTATTTTTCTTACTAAGAATACAGACTTTGTACTGTTTTTCTCCGGTGGTCACCTTGTCCACCTTGTCCACCAAGTCTTGTCCTTGTAAGGGGAGGGGACTGAATTTTATTGTTTTTTGTGTGTTACCCAATCCTTCCCAATCCTTCCCAATCCTTCCTGTGTTCCCTGTTCCCTGTTCCCTGTTCCCTAATATAAAAATTACCTGTTTAACACTTTCCAAACATCCTCTAACTATTACCATCAAGAAACAAAAGGGAAAATGTGCCGAATGTGGGCTGAACTTTCATCCTGATGACCTTATTGAAATCCAGCATAAAAACAGAAATCACACGGATAACCGTCTGGATAATTTAACTGCTGTACACCTACACTGTCACGACCAGATACACGGTGGTATCGGCAAACTTTCAACTCAGTTTAGTCCCCATGACAAGAGTTAACTTGGGGAGGATCCGTGTGATTTTAAAACATCACGCACGGTTTTGAAGCCGAGCATGAGGGGTGAATCTCATGCTTAAATTAACCGATAAGTCAACCGAATTCGTGAAAAATCGGGCATTGCCCAAACTGGAATTTCTACCCCTGCTCTAATAACTTTATCTTCTGCCACCAAAGGTTTAATGGATAATAAAATACAGGTGCCCACAGACTACTGAGAATGGCAGAAGCCAGAGATACACGTTGATAATATGACCAAATATATTCCATTTTGCGTAGGCTTTGCCCGCCGTCGGCATTGTTCATCCAAGTTAACTCTAGTCCAAAGATAGTTTCCGCCACAACTGCCATCACAAAGACAATTAAAGCAATAGAAATAAAATCTTCTTGGATAAAACGGGGCTTTTGTAGCAAACTAGTCAACCCCCCCACACAACCCAGAGTAATCACATGGGTAGGGTGAGGTGAGGTCATAGCATCTTGAAGTAGTCCCAGCACTATACCAGCTAACATTCCTTCCCAGAATGATCGCTTGACACTCCAGGAAACCACCCAAATTAATAGCCAATTCGGCCCAATACCCAATAATTCCATACCCACAAACCGCGTTGGTAACATCAGCAGACAAAACAGCACAGACGCAACCGTTACTACCCAATTTAGCAGTTGAAGTGTAAAGGGATGGCAGTGAGCAAGAGGCTTATATAAAATTTTTAACTTTCGTTGTAGCGCTCTTGGCTTGTTATGCCTGCTACCGCTAAATGAAGGCATCTTTTTAACTCAATCTAACTCAAGTTTTGGTTGTCAATTCTGGCTTTGTTAGCTACGGGATGCCAAAGTCTAGCACCTAGCATATAATTCTGGGATTTAAACTAAATACCTAATCGTTCAGCTGTACGAACGGATAGACCGCTACCCAATCTAATGAAGCTATCGGCGGAAAAAGCTCAACTTTTGCCACTGATGCTACAGATTGCTGCAAATCTAGAGACTTAACTCGTCCTACTGGCACACCAGGCGGAAATTTATGACTATAGGGAGATGTAGATACTAAATCACCTACCTGAACATTTGGCACTTTTTCATAAAACTCCAGCACCGCTTCGGCGGAAGAATCGCCCCGCAAAATCCCTTGAGATGAAGTGCGGTTAATTTTGACCCCCACTTGACTCTTAAGGTCGCTAATTAACAATACACGACTAGTATTAGGAGTTACAGTCTCTACCAAACCCACCAAGCCGCCATAAGTTTTGACAATAAAGCCTTCTCTAATGCCTGCATTGGATCCGCGATTTAGGATCACCTGTTGCCACCAGTGGTCAGCACTACGTCCCACTACCCGGGCTGGAATGGGGCGTGATTTGAATGGCGACCTCTCAATATAACCTAATAAATTTTTTAGTTGTTCATTTTGACTTTCTAAATCAGCTATACGCGTTTCCAACTCCAACAAGCGGACTTGATTCAGGCGTTCCTCTGAACTGGGGTGATACCGTAAAATTTCTAATGGACTGCCAATGATTTGATACATTTCTAACAGTAAATAACCCTGAGTCTGTCTCAACATCCAAGCACTACTAACTACTAAACTTACTAAACCCAGTTGTAGTAGTTTACTATTCCACCAACGACGCACAGTAACCATCTATATATTATAAATTCGTAGCTAAATAGAAACTAAATATCTGATATTTCTGACTACATATGGCTCGAATGGGCAGTAAGAACACGTTCTAGCTGTTTAAAGTTTTCTAACACACGACCTGTTCCTAGCACAACACAACACAGAGGATCAGGGGCAATGTGGGTGACAATTCCTGTCTCATTGCTAATTAAGGTATCTATCCCTTTAAGCAAAGCACCACCACCAGCTAACATAATTCCTCTGTCAATAATGTCTGAGGCTAATTCTGGCGGCGTGCGTTCGAGTGTTCGCTTCACAGCTTCTATAATTACTGCTAGCGGTTCCAACATACATTCACGAATTTCTGCCCCTTTGACTGTGACAGTTCTGGGTAACCCAGAAAGCAAATGTAAGCCCCGGACTTCCATCATGGCATCATTATTATCATTAGTAGAATAGGCGGAACCAATGCGGATTTTTATCTCCTCAGCAGTTCGTTCTCCGATTACCAAGTTATGAATCTTTTTTAGGTATACGATAATACATTCTGTCATTTCGTCACCAGCGATACGCACTGATTCACTAATGACAGTACCCTGGAGACTGAGCACTGCAACTTCTGTTGTCCCGCCACCAATATCAATAATCATATTACCTGTTGCTTCGGCAACAGGTAGCCCTGCTCCTATTGCTGCAGCCATTGGCTCATCTATTAAATGCACCTCTCTGGCCCCAGCTTCGGCTGCTGCATCCATTACAGCCCGTCTTTCTACCCCTGTAATACCACTAGGTATACCAATGATAATTCGAGGCGAAATCAGAGAATGACCCTCATTTACACGCTGGATAAAGTTTTTTAACATCAGCTCGGCCATATCAAAATCAGCAATTACACCATCACGCAAAGGGCGGACTGCAATCATATTTTCAGGTGTACGTCCGATCATTTTTTTAGCTTCCTCTCCTACCGCACGTGCTACCTTTTCATTTTGATTCAGGGCAATTACTGAAGGTTCTTGGAGTACAATCCCTTTACCTGATACATAAACTAGGGTATTGGCTGTACCAAGGTCGATACCCATACCCCACGATGAGCGAAAGTTCTTAAAAAGCCCCACGCGTCTCTATGCCCCTTCTTTGCGATACTGATTTGCTAAAAACTGTTACAGTTAATCATCACCGATTCTATTATTTTTTTCACGCCGAGTCCAGCAAGCAAGCTAATTTCACTCATACTGTTTAGCTATGAGGTATTTAAATCTGAAATGCCTCTAAGTATCTGAGTAGTATAAATGCGATTATTTTTACATATTTATCATAACTTCAAAATTGGCTATGATCAAACTCAAAATATATCAGTAATTTTGTAACTAAAGGTTAGACTCATGAGCATTAACGTTGTCACCCTTGTTGGTCGTGTAGGTAGCGATCCAGATATTAAATATTTCGAGTCCGGTACGGTTAAGTGTAGATTAACATTAGCAGTTGATCGCAGAACCCGTAATAGCGATGAACCTGACTGGTTCACTTTAGAACTATGGGGGAAAACAGCAGAGGTGGCGGGTAATTACGTCCGCAAGGGCAAGCAAATTGCTGTTAAAGGTTCCTTGAGATTTAATAATTGGACAGATCGCCAAACCGGTGTCAACCGTTCTACACCATTTATCCACGTTGACCAACTAGATTTGTTAGGTTCTAAGCGGGATACAGAAGGCGGTATGGCAGATATGCCTTCAGAAGAGTTCTAACTTGAGATGGGGAATAGGTAAAGATACTCACCTATTCCCCATGCTTAATTAGTAACTAATTTGCAGTGTCACTGATGCTTCTACCTGCTGTTCAGCACCAATTACAGGGGTAGAAAAATCTGTATTAGCTAACTTGAAAACCTCAGCCCGCTCCAACATGGGAGGTGGGGGCGCAGTTGCACCATTAATCTGAATGCTTACCACTTCCTGAGACTGGAAACCTAGGGTACTCAAAACAGCATTAGCTTGTTCTTGAGCATTTTGGGTGGCTTGTCTGAGTGCTTGTTTTTGAGCTGAGGCGATCGCCTGGTCACTAGCAATAAAAGTGACACTATTAATTTGCGTTGCACCGACTTTTACAGCTTCATCTAAAAGCATACCGACGCCCTGTGTTGCCATAATAAACATCACAGTATTATTGGCAGTATATCCAGTAATTCGTTGTACATTATCGGTGTAACTATAAACTGGATTGAGGCGGATACCACTAGTTTGTAATTTTTCTACATTTCGGGTTTTGAGCAAAGCGACCACAGCTGATGCTCTGCGAGCCGCTTCCTGTTGCGCTGACTGTGCAGTTTCAGCCTGAACCTCCACAGACATACTGACTTGTGACAAAGTGGTGGGAATTGTTTCCACACCGCGGCCGCTCACTGTCAGAGTTCGCAAAAATTTTTCCTTGTCTTGAGCCAAACCAGGTTCAATATAAATTATACAGCTTATTAAGAACAATGTCAGTGTTTTAGCAGAATTAGCACCCGGAAACCAAGAAGCAGATAAAGCGGCTCCATACATAAAATTCGCACTCCTATGAACAGATTCTACAGATGCTGGAAACAACACTGATATACTAGTTCGCAGTCAACTGTCTACTCTTAAGTCAACATTTCTGCTCTGAACTATGATCCACTCAGCATTTTATATTTTCTGACTTTGACACTGCCATACTCAGAATTAGGAGCGGTTACATTTTTGGAAACTCAAAAAAAATAATTATAAATTTTGGAGACTCTTGGATGGCATACTGGCTGCTGAAAACTGAACCGGAAAAATACTCCTACTTTAATTTAGAACAGGATGGTAATACAGTTTGGGATGGAGTTAACAATCCCCTAGCGCTCAAACATATACGGAATATGCTGATTGGCGACTTAGCCTTAATTTACCATACAGGCAAAGAAAGACAAATTATCGGTATAGCAGAGGTTGTCAGTCAGCCTTATGCCGATCCCACATTAAACGATCCCAAACGGGTAGTTGTAGATGTCAAGGCACTGAAAAAAGTCTCTGTACCTCTGGAACTGAGGCAGATCAAGCAAGATGCAGAATTTGAACATTTTGAGTTGCTGCGACTTCCTAGACTTTCAGTTATCCCAGTATCCGAATTTTACTGGCAACGCCTGATGTCATTGACTAAAGACACAAAATAATTTATGAGCAGATATTTTCCATTTATGTTAATTGCCATAAAGTAGTAAAACTGAAGAGAAGGATTTTTGCACAGCATAAGCAATTCTGGGAGCTTTTGCTGCGGGGTTAGTCTTAGAGGAAACTGATAAACGCAAGGAATTGCAAAAGCAAGTTATACCTATTGCCGATATCCTAGTGGCAATTTTCTTTGTGACAGTGGGGGCAAAAACAGACTTGGGGGTCTTAAACCCAGCTATTCCCAGTAATCGAGAAGGTTTAATTATGGCCATTTTCCTGATCACAGTAGCCATTATCGGTAAAGTAATTACAGGTTTCAGTGTGTTTGGTCAACCCCAAATAAATCGTTTAGCAATTGGTGTAAGAATGATTCCTCGGGGTGAGGTCGGTTTAGTCTTTGCTGGTGTCGGTGCTGCTAGCGGTGTTCTCTCTAAATCACTGGGGGCGGCAATTATCATGATGGTCATCCTGACGACCTTTTTCGCCCCCCCACTTTTACGGTTAGTATTTCCAGAAACAGATAATTTGCTAGCAGATACAGACAAACTGATTTTGGACAATGTTACTCGAACACCGGTAATTGTCGAAAAACCTCAATCGATCATGTCTACTGTCAATGATGGTAAGAATCAGGAAAGCAAACCCGAATCTGGGGACAATTCATCAAAAACCTAAATGGGGTGTTGTGATACCCCTGAGGGACTAAAGAGTGGGGTCTAGGGTCTGGGAAAAAGTGTTTCTCATATCAAATCCCCAGTACCAGGTAAGCAGTCCCCAATTACAGGAAACATAATCTCTAAATCCTCGTCTTTGGAGACTGTAAATTGTAGTTTTTGTCTCACTACTCCCGGCATTCAAAATCCTATGCTTCGCGAGTCTTAAACTGCTATAAATGTTAATTTATATACTTGGTAACAAGTAGCATCAACGATTCCCAGTTTGGTAACAACAATTAAAACTAGTTGAAATTTACTGTGGCTGATTTGAGGTATGAACACGATTGGTGATGATATTAAAACCACTGTAGGGAGTTTCCACAGAATGTCTCTACACCTAATTAATATGTTGGTTTCAGCAAGTCGGGAAAAGTTTTTAGCCATGACAAAACTGAATTGCAATCAAAAGGCTCAGTCAAGTGTTAACAACTAAGCATTGACAAAAAAGGTATGGTTAATTGTGGTGGTAATCTGGTTGCATCTAAAATAATTTGCCTCCTTGAATATTATATCCTAATAGGATGGCAAAGTTAGAGGTGATACTAGGAATTTGAGCCATTAATTGTGTCTTTATACGAGCACAAAAGTCACAGCACTAACAAAGATCAAGATTAGGTTGTAACAGTGTGACGATTAGCCAATATGTTGAGATATTGATGGCTCCCATAAACGCGAATCACAGGAGAAAGGATTGTGAAATTACACTGGTTACTACCCAGTACAGTAGGAAGTATCGTCTTACTATCGTCGCCGGCTGTAGCAGCAAAACTGGAATCTTGGCGTTTTGATGCCAATCAAAATCGTCTGGAGATTAACACGAACAGCCCTGTTCAACCCCAAGCACAACTGATATTCGATCCTACGCGTCTGGTCATTGATTTGCCCGGAACGACCTTCGGCCGACCACAGTCCACACAACAAGTCGGTGGTGCCATTCGTGTTGTCCGGGTGGGGCAGTTTGATCCACAAACAACGCGCCTAGTTGTTGAACTCAGTCCTGGGTATAGTCTAGACCCCCAGCAGGTGAAATTTGAAAGCGTTGGTGGCAGTCGCTGGCTGGTAAAATTACCAACCCCAACACCAGAGAAGACAGAATCTTCCGCCAGAAGTATGTATACTGTGGTCACTGTTGACTCTGATGGCGATACCAAGCCCGAGTTCTTGTCCCCGCGTGCCGAGTCCCTAGGAAAGCAAATTGCCAGTGCCATACCAGGGAAAATTCAAATTGAGAACTTACTGGTAACAGGAGATGGGTTGTTTGTGCGGACAAACGGCGGCAGTCCTGAAGTCAAAATCAATCGGAGCCGCGATCGCAATACCATTTTTATGGATATCGCCGACGCCAGTTTGTCACCCAGTCTGACACAACTAAATTACGAAGTTAACAAACATGGTATTAGTCGGCTCGAATTAGCTCCGTTAAACAGCCAAGCACCTGGTGTCCGCATGACCTTGCGGGTAGACAAAGATAGCCCCGATTGGCGCTCAATTAATAGTAGCGCCAAGGGTTTAGTTCTTTTGCCCTCTCGTGTTGTCAGATTACCGGCTAATAATAATTCCCACAACTCGCGCAATACTACGGCTGAGGTTAGCCGCAGTCATCAGACAGGAACCGCGGTAATAGCCAACAGGCCAGTTGCCAATAATGTAAATCTGACTGTAACTACAGCAGCGCCAGCAACAATTCAGGCTATAGAACTGGGTAATAATGATACGCAGTTACTGATTAGATCAGATAAAACAGTCAACGCCAATAGTCGATGGGATAGATCCTCTGGTTTGTTCCGAATCACTATTCCCAATGCTCAGTTAGCTGCCAACGTCACAGGGCCAAATTTTAGTGCTAATAGTCCCATCCTCCGGGTACGCCTGCAAGCTGAAGACAATTCAGTGGTGATATTGGTACAACCTGCAGCGGGAGTACACATTGGGGAACTAAATCAAGTCGGCAACCAGCTTTTTTCTCTGCAATTACACGGTTCTCGTCCCGGTACGGTGGTTTCACCCCCTGTGGCATTATCACCCCTACCACTACCCACCCAAGGGCAACTACCCACTGCAACTCCTGCGCCCCAACCCACACGCCAGCCTACGCCAACTCCAGCACGGAAAACCAGATCTGTCGTGATGATTGACCCCGGACACGGTGGTAGAGACCCAGGAGCAATTGGTGTTGGCGGACTGCGCGAAAGCGATGTAGTTTTGCCCATTAGCAAAAGGGTAGCAGCGATTTTGGAGCAAAATGGCGTCCAAGCAGTACTAACTCGTGATTCTGACTATTTTGTCAGCCTACAAGGACGAGTGGATTTGGCACAACGAGCTAATGCTGATTTATTTGTCAGTATCCATGCCAATGCCATCAGTATGAGTCGTCCAGATGTCAATGGCTTGGAAACATATTATCACGACAGTGGTCAGGGTCTCGCTCGCTCGATTCATAACAGCGTTATTCAAAATGTCACTATCAGAGATAGACAGGTGCGGCGAGCTAGATTTTATGTCCTCAGAAGAAACACCATGCCCTCGGTTCTGGTAGAGGTGGGTTTTGTCACAGGTGCGGAGGATGCTGCTAGACTCAGGACCACAGCTTACCAAAATCAAATGGCGGATGCGATCGCTCGTGGTATTCTCCAACATCTACAACGGAGATAAGTGAAGTACCCCACCCCGCGGCGGATGGGGCTTCGTGTGTCATTGAGGGATACCACGTTAGGTAGAGTTATACCTGAGAGGCTGTCTTGCCTAGCCATAGCTGGAAGCCATTACGAATTACAAATTTTCTGCTACATTTGGTATTTTATAACCCCAACCGGAAATTAATATCTACCTGTGTATTCATCCTCCATCTTTGAAAATAATCCTGACCATTTTGCCCATCAAGAGCCTCAACGAGCCCCTATCGGGGTTTTTGACAGTGGTGTGGGTGGTCTGACAGTCCTGCAACAACTTTATCGGCACCTGCCCAATGAATCTATTATTTATTTTGGAGATACAGCTCGCTTGCCTTATGGCATTCGTTCACAAGCTGAAATTTTACAGTATGTGCGCCAAATCCTTAATTGGATGCAACAGCAACGTGTCAAAATGGTGATTATGGCTTGTAATACTAGTTCTGCCCTCGCTCTGGAAATAGTACGGAGGGAGTTTAGTATGCCTATTCTAGGAGTTATCCTACCAGGAGCTAAGGCAGCAGTGCAGCAGGGGAAGCGTATTGGTGTAATTGCTACCCCTGCCACAGCCAAAAGTAATGCCTATCGCCATGCTATTCTGGAAATTGATGCCAATGTCCAAGTCTGGCAAGTTAGTTGCCCTGAGTTCGTGCCACTGATTGAACAAAATCGCATTCATGACCCTTATACTACTGAAGTGGCACGGTCATATTTACAGCCGTTAATACAGCAAGAAATTGATACCTTGGTTTACGGTTGTACCCATTATCCACATCTTGCACCGGTACTGCGATCGCTCCTCCCCTCTCAAGTCAAACTGGTGGACCCTGCTGTTCACGTTGTCGCCGCTTGTAGCCAAGAGTTAGAACTATTAGGATTAAGCAATACATACCCACCAGTAGCTACTCGCTTCTGGGTCAGTGGTTCTCCACCACAATTTGCTCAATCGAGTCTCCCATGGCTAGGCCATACTCCAACTGTTGAGCTTGTTGATTTCAATGACACATCAGTTTCCAATTTTAGCGGTCATTAATGATTGATGATTATTTTGACTTCATAATCACGCCTGGTAAAGCTAGCCTATTGACTATTTACCACCTCAGTCACCTGATGAGTTATTGACACATCTTGCTTGTCTTTTTGTGAGTTAGTGATGGCTAAATCTCTAGGAGCAGATTGTTTACCACTTCTCTTGGCCAGCGCTAATAATAAGTAAACTGTAAACAAATATCCCGCGGCTAAAATAAAAGTCAACATAGGCATCTTCCCGTAAATCATCTTTCTAGCAGCACCCCTATGAATGGAATATGTAATTTTTTAAGAAGAAATTCAACCAACCAAGGGGTTCCTTGATGGCTGTAGTTTGCTCTACTAAAATTTTCCGTAAATTTATAACTATCTACGGTTAGCTAAATAACTATTGAAATTTGTTTTTTTGCAGACCACACACCACAACAGTTAAATTGCTCAACGGCAAAGCTAACTGCACTCCTCAGCAGTCTACTGAGTCTGCATTATGGGCGCACCTCTATGACCAGAGCAGCCTTAGCGTTCAGTAAACGCTAAGATATTGTAGCGAATAACCATAAGGATACCGCTCAACTCCAGATGGGGAGGCTAAATTGCTGCACGAACAAGAATAAAGAGAATTATTTCTTTATTCTTGGTTTACAGCGACCAATTATTTTAGATCCTCAGTACCACGGAGGTAAAAGTACTTAAAACTTGCTTACCTTTGGAAAATGAGTTCTGAAAAATTTAAAATCCATACATTTTAGCCTAACACAATGCTCCTGAGTTTTCACCCAAGATTGGGATAAAATTTGAAAATTTTTAGATATGTGATCAATAAATGGAGATTGTTAAACTTTTGTTGATCAACTATATGCGTATATATGTAATATATATAACTAATTATACTTATGGGTAAAAATTAATTTCTGGCAAAAACAGCAATATCGTTCTTATGGAGTTTTTGCATAAAACACTACAGGTAGTGTGTCCTCAAGAATATACAGAAAATATCCAGTAAGATTTATTTTTGGACTTGAGAGGACTTAGGCAACAGATCTCAAAAAAAATTTGCTCTGATGCACAAAATATTTTTATGAGCAGGGAGCATGGCTATAGACAGTTTCCATAAGGGTTCTAGCCAACTTGTAGTTATTGCAAATCTGAGTTTTTTATCCAGAATAGAGAGTAAATAGGCAGGTATTCTCTCATCAAAACTTTGCGCCGGCACAGGGTTATCTTAAAATGAGTGTAGGATATGTAAACTTTCGTAACGTAAGCCAGAGTCCGCCCATCCATGACCTCAGCCACCTCCCTGTTTACCCCTGTGGAAGCAGACCTGCGACTACTAGCAGATAACCTCAAGCAGCTAGTTGGAAATCGCCACCCCATTCTATTTATGGCCGCCGAACATCTATTCGGAGCTGGGGGAAAGCGTATCAGACCAGCAATTGTTTTGCTGATATCGCGGGCCACAATGTTAGAAAAAGACATAACGCTGCGTCACCGCCGCCTAGCAGAAATAACGGAAATGATTCACACGGCAAGCTTAGTGCATGACGATGTGGTAGATGAATCACAAATGCGACGTGGTGTGCCTACTGTTCATAGTCTGTTCGGTAATCGCATTGCTGTCCTAGCAGGAGATTTTCTCTTTGCCCAATCGTCCTGGTATTTAGCAAACTTGGACAATTTGGAGGTGGTGAAACTACTCTCAGAAGTGATTATGGATCTGGCTACCGGCGAAATCCAGCAAGGAATAAATTGTTTTGATAATAGGATCTCAATAGAGACTTACCTCAAAAAGAGCTATTACAAAACAGCCTCGTTAATTGCCAACAGTTCCAAAGCAGCTGGGTTACTTAGTGAAGTTTCCCAAGAAACAGCCGAACATCTATATAACTACGGTCGTCATCTGGGTCTGGCATTTCAGATTGTGGATGACATTTTAGATTTCACTAGTACAACAGATACTCTGGGTAAACCTGCTGGTTCTGATCTCAAAAGTGGCAATCTTACTGCACCCGTTTTATTTGCTTTAGGGGAAAAACCATATCTGGAAGTCCTCATAGAACGGAAGTTTGACCAACAAGGAGATTTAGAGCAAGCACTGGATCTGATTCAAGATAGCCAAGGTATACAACAAGCTAGGGAATTAGCCTCTTACCATGCCAAGTTAGCAGTTGATCATCTTGAGGTACTACCACCTTCCGAGTCACGCCAGGCACTAATTAACATCGCTGACTATGTACTTGGTCGGCTTTATTAACAATAGGACTTACGCAACTGGCACAGGCGATCGCGAAGCTCTGCTTGCAGCAGCGCTTCGCGGTGGCTAAATGAAAGTACATTAGATATAAGTGATGTCAATGGCACAGGGGGATGCCTAGTGTAGTTGATAGTAGAAAGGTATGAATAAAACGAGATTCAGATAGCGATTCATGAGAAAATAGGTAGAGGGTGTAAGAGGATGTTTGATAAGTCATGATTAGTGTATCAACTATTGTTTGACCCCACCCTCTCCTTACAAGGGTAGGTTTTTAATATGATCTGTGAAGGCAAGACCACCGAAGACAAGGAAGGAAAGTGGACAAGGAAGATTTTATCCGGACAATGGTCTTTTAAT
>NZ_JANQDF010000077.1:0-29808 GCF_029891675.1 Anabaenopsis tanganyikae CS-531 | reverse complement strand
TTCAATGGATAGGGATTTAAACGCAGCAATTAACTTATCGAGGTTGGCTAAACCTTGAAAGCTTACTGAGGGATAACCGCTCCCATGCTCCCATTGAAGTAAGAAATAAATGTCTAGACTTGTCTAGGATTTATATAGCAGTTAAAGCGATAGCCAGCACCTGGAACAGTTTCAATAGGACACGGACAGCCATGATTTGCTAACTTACGCCGCAATAAGCGCATTTGCGCTGCAACTACATTACTAATAGGTTCTTTATCCATGTCCCAAACTTGATGACGCAATTTGCTACCGGGAATGATCCGATTGGGGTTCTGCATCAAATACATGAGCAGCTGAAATTCTTTGGTAGTTAAGGGAATCAGCAGGGGCGTAGACCGATCTAAATTCACTCCTAGGACATTGTTGGCTGTATCCAGAGTAAAACCTGCAACAGTCAGGGTGGATGGTTGTAGTTGAGGCGATCGCCTCTGTAGCGCCCGCAACCGTGCCAGCAATTCTTCCATGAAAAACGGTTTGACCAAATAATCATCAGCTCCCGCATCCAGCCCCGCCACACGATTTGACGGCTGCCCCAAAGCAGTGAGCATCAGCACTGGTAAGGGATTTTGGTGCAGTCTGATCTGCCGACATAACTCCAATCCCGACATTTCGGGGAGCAGCCAATCAACAATCGCAACTGTGTAATCTGTCCACTGGCTTTCTAGCCATAGCCAGGCTTGAGTGCCATCTGTCAACCAATCCACTACATATCTTTCGCTAATTAAGACTTGCTTGATTGCCAGTCCCAAATCCGCTTCATCTTCTACCAGTAAAATTCGCATTGCTCCAGAGAATCAACTATGAGGGAGCTTCATATATTTTACAAAAACATCTGCCATTTCACCTGAATTTCATCTGCCCTTTGGCAAACTTATGGAGAACTTTTGTTTAACCCCTATCTTGTGAGGAGTAATCATGAAATCCTTTCGGCTAATGAGTTCGATTCTGGCAGCCAGTTTAATTGTTTGTGTCCCTACAGTCGGGTTTCCTCATGTCGGACATGGTGATGAATTTCAAGCAACCGGTGGCATTAATCGGGTGAAAGTCAATCCCCAAACCGATCAACTATTAGGTATTGTGGTCACAGCGATCGCCTCCTCTGCTCAAGGCGGGTCTGCCGTGATGATTCCGGTGACAGCATTGGTTGATGCCAACGGTAAGCAGATAGTCTTTGTACAGTATGAGAATTTTTATGAGCCTGTGGAAGTCACCACCGGTGCGACCAAAGGCGAACTAATCGCAGTCACCACAGGATTGTCAGTTGGCGAAAAACTGGTTACTCAAGGTGGTTTGTCCCTATATGCCGAATCGCGCAAAACCCAAACTGCGGATACCCCTGGGACTCCAACAGCCAGTGAGACTCCCACAACCCTAGCTGAAGCAGAAAATCAGGATACTACACAGCAGGCTAGTGGATTACCAATGGGTATCTTAGCAGGAGTCGGTGGTGGAGTCGTCCTTGTGGGCGGTGCGATCGCTGTTATTGCAGGGAATCGCAAGAACAAGGGAGGCGTTTAATTGAGATGTTGAACTCCATTGTCAATCAGATTCTCAAAAACTCAATTACCCAGCGTTGGTTCATAGTTATCTGTGCGATTTTAGTGACCCTGTGGGGAGTGTTCACTGTCACTCAGATGCCACTAGACGTGTTTCCTGAATTTGCGCCCCCCCAGGTGGATATTCACACCGAAGCGACTGGACTAGCTGCAGAGGAAGTGGAATCACAAATTACCGTGCCGATTGAAAGCGCGGTGAATGGTTTGCCAGGGGTAACTACGGTGCGTTCTTCCTCCAAAGTCGGTCTGTCAATGGTGCAGGTGGTGTTTGACCAGGATGCCGACATTTATCAAGCCCGGCAATCAGTGACCGAACGACTCCAACAGGTGACCAATCAGTTACCTGAAGGGGTGCATCCGCCGGCAATTTCACCCTTAGCATCACCATTGGGGACAATTTTACAGTATGCCTTAACTGTGAATGGCCAGGGTAAAACCTCCCTGATGGATTTGCGCCGTCTGGTGGATACTACCCTGAGCAATCAAATTTTGTCTGTGCCGGGAGTCACCCAAGTTAGCGTTTACGGTGGGGATGAACGACAGGAACAAGTGTTAGTTGATCCGGCAAAATTGCGATCGCTCAAGGTTTCCTTGACGGAAGTTA
Source organism: Anabaenopsis tanganyikae CS-531 (assembly GCF_029891675.1). Taxonomy (NCBI): domain Bacteria; kingdom Bacillati; phylum Cyanobacteriota; class Cyanophyceae; order Nostocales; family Nodulariaceae; genus Anabaenopsis; species Anabaenopsis tanganyikae. The sequence goes on along the minus strand of NZ_JANQDF010000077.1, from coordinate 27,606 downwards.
CCAATGGGGCTAAGGGTGCAAATTCTAACGCTCCTGGTGGATTTCTCATTGGTGGCGGTCAAGAACTGTTGGTACGCGGTATTGGCCAGGTAAAATCAATTGCAGACTTGCAGCAATCGGTGGTCAAGGTGCAAGATGGGAAACCGATTTTGCTTCAAGATGTGGCGCAAGTAAAAACCGGTGCGGCACTCAAGCGGGGTGATGCTAGTTTTAATGGGCAGCCGGCTGTGGTGATGATGATTAACAAACAGCCTGATGTTGATACTCCCACGGTGACAAAAGCAGTAGAAGCGGTAATGCAATCCCTGCAAACAACCTTTCCCCCTGATGTGCAAGTGAAACAAACGTTCCGGCAGTCTAACTTTATTGATACTGCCATTGTCAATGTCAGCAGTTCCCTGATGCAAGGCATCATCATTGTATCAGTAATTATGCTGTTATTTCTGATGAATTGGCGTACTGCGGTAATTACACTGAGTGCAATTCCTCTGTCACTGTTAATTGGCTTAATGTTCATGAAAGCTTTTGGCTTAGGCATTAACACTATGACCTTGGGGGGTTTAGTCGTAGCCATTGGCTCAGTTGTGGATGACTCAATCGTGGACATGGAAAACTGTTATCGGGGTCTGCGAAGCAATCAGGCCCAGGGCAACCCCAAGCATCCCTTTCAGGTGGTCTATGACACATCTGTGGAAGTACGGTTAGCCGTGATTTTTTCTACAGTGATTATCGTCGTCGTGTTTGCACCAATTTTTAGTTTGACAGGGGTTGAAGGCAACATTTTTGCCCCAATGGGTTGGGCGTATTTGCTTTCCATCTGTGCTTCTACTTTGGTGGCTATGACCCTTTCCCCTGCCCTGTGTGCAATTCTGCTGGCAAACCAAACCCTACCGCCTGAAGGTACATTCATTTCCCGTGGGGCAGAACGGTTATATCGTCCACTGTTAAATCTGTCCCTGCGATACCCTCAAATCATTCTGGGTGTGGCCCTGGCAGCATTGGTTGCCGCTTTTGCGATTATTCCCTCCCTGGGACGGGTGTTTCTGCCGGAATTTCAGGAGAAATCATTGGTAAATTCTATGGTTTTATATCCAGGGGTTTCTCTGGATATGACCAATCGGGCGGGGATGGCTCTGTCTAGTGCGCTTAAAGATCATCCTTTATATGAGTGGGTGCAAGTACGGGCGGGACGCACTCCAGGGGATGCAGACGGGGCGGGAGTAAGTATGGCTCATGTAGATGTAGAACTCAGCGATCTCGCTCTCCAAGACCGGGAAGCCAGCATTAAACAATTGCGGCAAGAGTTCAATAAACTGCCTGGTGTGGCATCTAACATTGGTGGGTTTATTTCTCACCGCATGGATGAAGTGCTGTCGGGGGTGAGAAGTGCGATCGCTGTCAAAATCTTTGGCCCTGATTTAATCGAACTGCGGAAGATTGGCGAACAAGTACAAGATGTGATTCAGCCCATCCCTGGGGTTGTAGATTTGCAGCTCGAACCCCAACTGCCCATTCGTCAGGTACAAATCCATTACGATCGCGCGGCGGCCGCTAATTATGGATTGAGTATGGGGCAGTTATCGAACGTGGTGGAAACTGCCCTCAATGGTCGTGTAGTCTCGCAAGTGGCAGAAAATCAGCAACTCATTGATGTTTATGTCTCCTTGACGGAGAAAGCCCGCAATAGTTTAGATGCCATTCGCGCTATTCCTCTGATTACCCCTACTGGGCAAACCATCGAACTGGGTGCTGTAGCTACGGTAGACTACGGTATGGGAATAAATGTGGTGAATCGGGAAGATGTATCGCGGCTGATAGTTGTTTCGGCAAACGTTGCCGAGCGTGATTTGGGCAGTGTTGTTAGTGATATTCAATCCCAAATTAAACAGAAAATCAAACTCCCCAATGGCTACTTCATCCAGTACGGCGGACAGTTTGAATCGGAGCAACGGGCTACTAATAATCTACTGGTATTTAGTATCTTGGCAGCGATCTTGATTGCGGTGTTGATGTTCTTCTGTGTTAAATCCCTCAGCGCGACCATCGCCATCATGCTCAATCTGCCTTTGGCTTTGGTGGGTGGTATTGTCTCTATTGCCTTGAGTGGCGGTGTGATGTCCATTGCTTCTTTGATTGGATTCATTACCCTATTTGGGGTTGCTGTCCGCAATGGCTTGTTGTTGGTAGACAACTATAACCATAAGTTGGCTCAGGGAATGCCCCTCAAAGATGTGATTGTCAACGGTTCTCTAGAACGAGTTAATGCTATCCTGATGACCGCGTTTACTTCCGCACTAGGTATGCTGCCTTTGGCGATCGCCGGTGGAGCAGGAAATGAAATTCTACAACCCTTGGCAATTGTGGTTTTGGGCGGTTTATTTACTTCTACCGCTTTGACTTTATTAGTCATTCCGGCTCTCTACGCCAAGTTTGGCAAACAGTTTATCCCTCTACACAAACCTGCTTTGATTAACCAAACATGGTCAAACTATTGACACTCCCCACGGCTAGAGTCCGGCGGATTCTAGTTTCACGTTATCGCGATCGCTTTGCTTCGCAGTCCATCGTAATTTTGTCACAATATTTATCAAAGCTGTATCCAAAAGGTATGTTACTATCTCAAACATAACTGCACCAAAACAGCTATGGTAAAAGAATTAGCAATTCGTACCTGCGGATTAACTAAGCAATTTGATCAACATATTGTTGTCAACAATGTTGATTTAGAAATCCCAGAGGGTGAAGTATATGGATTAATTGGCCCCAATGGTTCCGGGAAAACCACTCTCATCCGGATGTTGGTCACTGCTGAACAACCAACCACGGGGGAAATTTATCTTTATGGTCATCCCCTAGAATTTGACAAGAGTAACTCAACTCTCAAGCGTCGTCTTGGCTACTTACCCGATAACTATCCCCTATATGAAGATTTAACAGTCTGGGATTACTTAGACTATTTTGCCCGGTTGTATCATTTGCGGGAACCATATCGTACCCAACGCTTACACGCAGTTTTAGAACTTATCCAACTGGAGAATAAACGTCAAGCCCTAATTTCTACCCTATCCCGGGGGATGAAGCAGCGCTTAGGTTTGGCGCGGGCGATTATTCACGAACCAATTTTACTCATTTTAGATGAGCCGGTTTCTGGACTTGACCCTATTGCTAGGATGCAGTTTCGCGACATCATTACAGCTTTGCAATCTGCGGGAATGACTATTTTAATTTCTTCCCATATTCTCAGTGATTTAGCGGAACTATGCACTAGTATAGGCATTATGGAATTGGGGTGTTTAGTAGAAACCGCTTCCCTGGAAGAAATCTACCAACGATTTTCTCAACAACACATTATCTTATCAACCCCTGGAAGTTTAGAGTTAATCGAGCAGGAATTACAAAACTATTCCTTGGTGCAAAGTTGGCAAAAAATCCCCGGTGAAAACAGTCTCAAGGTCAGTTTTACCGGAACACCAAAAGATGGCGCTGATTTATTGCGTTCTCTGGTTCTATCGGGTTGTTCTATCAGTAACTTTCACAGTACACAAGAAGATTTAGAAAGTATTTTCTTAAAATTAGGGCACAAACAAGCATCCTAACAAGTCAATAATTATCTGTGTATATCTGTTCGGGGAGTAGGCTCATGATGGGGAATATGATCTCTGGCTTAGGTGAATTAAACCCTCAATTCTTACGAGAAATTAAGGGACGTTTAAAAACTCGCAACGTTTTATTAGCATTATTTATCAGTTTTCTCGTTCAGTTGATGCTGTTTATTTACTACCAAGCTGAACTACCAACAAAGGAAAGTATCTATTATTCCCTTCCAGGTTATTGTCAAGGTGAATGGATAAATTCAGAATTTAAATGTGCTGTTGATCAGTATGGTAAGGTAATTATTAATTGGCGAGCATGGCATGATGATGTTTTCTCTTCTCTGAGTCTAATCATCGTTTTTGCTCTTGTGTTGGTCGGAGTTTATTTACTCATCGATGATTTAGCCAGGGAAACCAGCCGAGATACCCTCGGTTTTATACGTCTAGCTCCCCAATCACCTCAAAGCATTCTTGTGGGTAAAATCCTTGGGGTTCCCATCAATTTATATATTGCCATTTTATTCGCAATTCCTTGGCATTTGTGGTTAGGTTTAAATGCTCAAATATCCTTAGAACAGATCCTAATTTTTTATGGCATTTCCCTGGTCTTTACCATTTTCTACTATAGCGGTGCATTACTATTTGGTTTAATAGCTTCTTGGTTAGGTGGGGTTCAAAGTTGGGTAGGAACTGGTTTACTTATAGCTATTTTTCTATTCTATAAAGTTATAGATAGCAGGAATTTTATACCATATACACTGATGGCATTGCAGCTAATTATGCCGCAATATTTCATTCCTAACTCTTCGGGTGATTTCAGCTTTAGGAATTTTCATTGGTTCGGTATATCACTAGGACAGAATGTTGCCATAACCATCAGCTTTAGTTTATTAATTTCCCTGGTTGGCACTTACTTTTTCTGGCAATCTCTCAAGCGTTGCTATAGTTTATGCCATACTACCATGTTAAGTAAACAGCAGAGTTATTTATTAACTAGTATTTTTACCATCATAACTGTAGGATGTGCTAATTGGCAAAACTTGACATATATCCATGGGGATATATTGCTTTTAATGTTTGCCAATTTCTGGCTATTTTTATATCTGATTGCTGCATTAACACCCCATCGGCAAACAATTCAAGAGTGGGCGAGATATCAGCACGTTTATAGTCATAGTTATCCTGGAAAGCACAAATTAATCAAAGATTTAATTTGGGGCGAAAAAAGTCCCAACATATTGGCGATCGCCATCAATGCTATAATTTATGTCATCGGTAGCAGTATACTCATTTTAGCCTTATCAGAGCCTATATTGTATAAGTTAAATATTTTTCTTGCTTTAACTTTTGCATTTACTCTAATAATAATTCATGCAGCCTTAGCACAATTACTTTTATTGATGAAAAATGGGCAGCGGTTGTTATGGACTAATGTGATTTTAGCTGCTGTGATGATCGTACCAGTGGTTTTGCTCACAATGCTTTTTCCGGACTCTGCTCACACTTCACTATTGTTTTCTGTGTTCGCACCAGTTGTAATTATATCCTCAGAAACTGCTGCCATAACTAATGCGATCGCAATTATGGGACATATAGCTATTTTCGGGCTATTACTCTGGCAAATTAAACGCCAATTAAAAACATTAGGGGAGTCAGGAACAAAAGCATTATTAAAATCAAGTTAAGGACTAACACAAACAAAAAAAATGGGTGACTAGAGAATGTCCAGAAACCCATTTAGATGATATAGTTACAGTCTGAAGCGATAGATAATCACTTTACCTTTGGCATTTTCTTCTACAAATAGGAGATACTCACGATTATTTCGTCGCATAGCACGAATCCCATAGGGGATATCAATCCAACCACTTTCCGATGCAACTTCTGGACCGGGTGTTAAGTTTTTCACAAACGCCCCGGTTCTGGCATTATATATATATACTTTTGCGGTTTTACCCGTCACAGCAAAAACATAGTCACCCGTTACACTCATGGCTGAGGTAGAAACTTCACGTTTACCGGTATTATCGTAGGGAACTACTATCCGCCAACGGGGTGTTCTATTTCCCCGACTCCAATTATCAAAACGCACAATCTCAGAACCCACAACTTTAGTATCATCTCCAACCGCTGGATGATCTAGCGTAAAGCCTGATAAATACATGGTATCGGTTTCGGGTAAATACTCAATCCGCCGCAAATCGGTAAACATAGTCGGGGTTGCTTCCTTTTCCATGGATGCGTAGGTATAGATGGGGTTACCATGGTCATCTAGTCCCTGTAAAGGATAGTGTCGGATACCCTCCTTAGTTCGTACGGTTTTCCACACATCCCCTTGAGTATCTACCCACCATCCGCCAATGTAGGGATAATCTTTGGTGTTGTCGTATTCGATGCGATCAAACTTACCGTTATTGTTGCGATCGCGCCAAATCCATTCTCCCTCTTGTGGCTGATCAGGAGGCCAATTTCCCAGAATTGATTTTCCCCCACCCCCACGAGTTCCCACAAACATTCCCGACGGAATCGCGATTTTACCATCCGTCTGAGGATTAAAGCGATAAATTTGCAGAAAACTTTCATACATATCAACCAGGAAAATAAACGGTTTCCCTTGGATACGACGCACCCAAGTAGCATCAGGGGAGGTATGTAACCGTGGATCTTGGGGATATTTGAAAGGATTTAAGGTGTAGGCTTTATAAGTCCATTGCTTACCCGCAGGTTGACTATAATCCATCAAGAATTCTTCTTGTTTGGTAAATAAGCGTACTCCATCACTGGTGGGGTCAGCATCAGCATTATCAACAAACATCAATCCCATTAACTGCCATAATAATTTTCCTGATGATGAAAACTTGCGTAAATCTGTACCTGAGTTGTTAAACCCATTACTATTTACATAGATATTACCTGCAAAATCTGTACCGACTCCCGTCAAACCGTACAGTTTTAAATCTTGGATTTCACCACTAACACCCGCATAAACTCCCCCCGGAGTACCGAAGGTACTCACCAGAACAGGTTGATCTTTAACTTGGTAAATCAGCACTTGCTGACGAGGACCATTTTCTGCTACCAAAATTCGGTTTTGCAGATCAACTGCGATCGCACTGGGTTCTACAATATTGGTTATTTCCTGGGGTAACTGCTTTCCTTCCCGGGAATAATGGACAATTTTAGCGGGATTACTCCCATGTTTGGTTTGAATAATCCAGAGGTTACCCTGTCTATCAACAGCTATCCCCCCCGGACTACCAACGCTAAAGCTGCGTATTTCCTGCATGGTTTCTGTATTATACACACGCAGACGGTTAGTAGCAGCATCACTAACATATAATTCATTTCCCCTAGTTGCTAATCCAGTAACTGGACTTTGGTTACTGACAATTAACATACTTTTATCCCAGCCACGTCCTTGAGCAAAGGGTGCGGATTTCCCAGATAAGTGGTAGCGTCTGACACAATGCCAAGTTGTCCCTTCTGGGGGATAGTCTTGATCTTTCCTATTCACAAAATCTTGGCGCATGCCAATATAAACATATTTATCATTGGCTGTCACAGCCTGTCCTCCGAGACGACCCCAACCGTGAAGATCCGCCAATCTCCCAATCACATCACCATCTTTGTATATTCCCGCCTCTCTACCTGCTTCATCCCAGAGACTATTAGTATAAACTGTACCATTGGGTGCAACATACATGGCCTGAATATAATTTTGTACCCATTTTTCTCCACCACCAAAGGTATTACCAATCCAAGAGGTTTGATATGTCCGTTGAGGGGTTCTGCTATTAACCTCATGATTGGCAAATACCAGAGAAGTCAAAATTATGACTACAGCTATAATAGATACAAAATTTACCAGTTTAAATCTGTGATACATCATACAGAATTTATATTATATCAATCATTAAATACCTTATTTCATAACAAATAATCCTCATGAAAAAATGAATATTCATGCAAAAAACACATACTTAAAGACTCTATAGATTAGGGGATGAAAATGACTGATTTTCTAGATAATAGCAGGAGATAAGACTAGCATCCATCTAGATCATAGGAGCTAAGTAGTAGGTGGAAAGTAAAAAAGAAAAATTTAAAACAACACCTGCATCTATTCTCACCCTGGGAACAGGTTGGTTTCCTCAAAATCCCGGCGGATTAGAAAGGTACATTTATGAACTAACTCATACATTAGCAGCCAATCAAGACAAAGTGGAACTGTGCGGAGTTGGTCTACCAGAATCTCAACTAAATTTACCCATAAAGTTGACTAACTTAGCCGATCCAAATCAGGGAATCTTGCAACGACTAGGAACTATTCGTAATAACTTTAAAACAACACGAGTTAGTCAACCGGATGCTGTTAATCTGCATTTTGCCTTATATAGCTTTCCAATTTTGGATCTTTTACCCAAAGGCGTACCCATAACTTTTAACTTTCATGGACCATGGGCTTCTGAAAGTCAGGAGGAAACAGTTAGTAATAAATTCAGTTTTTTTGTGAAGCGATGGCTGATAGAACAAGCAACTTATAACCGTTGCGATCGCTTTATTGTTCTCAGTCAAGCATTTGCTAATATTCTACATAGACAATATGAAGTTCCATTAAAGAAAATCCATGTAATCCCCGGTGGAGTTAATATTAATAAATTCCAACCTAAGCTACTGCCAACTGCAGCTCGTCAACAACTCGGCTGGCCAGAGAATCGCCCGATTTTATTTACATCCCGGCGTTTAGTTCATCGCACAGGTGTAGATAAATTATTAGCCGCTATGGCGATTATTAGACCAAAAATACCTGATGTTTGGTTGGCGATCGCAGGTCGGGGTCATATGCAAGAATCTCTAACACAACAAGTTAAAGATTTAGGCTTAGAAAACAACGTCAAATTTTTAGGTTTTCTGCCAGATGAAAAGTTACCTGTAGCTTACCAAGCAGCTAACCTAACTGTTATACCTAGCCAATCTTTTGAAGGATTTGGATTAGCAATTGTGGAATCTTTAGCTTGTGGAACACCAGTTATGTGTACACCCGTGGGTGGTATGCCAGAAATTTTACAACCGTTTTCCCCAGAATTAATTACCACATCTCACACAGCTTCAGCTATTGCTGAAAAATTAGAAGAGATATTACTAGGACAAATATCAACCCCTTCGCGTGAGAGTTGTCTTCAGTATGCTGTCACTAACTTCAATTGGGAAAAAATCGCTCAACAAGTGCGTCAAATTATCTTGGCTTAAAAGCAACAAAAAAATAATAATTGCTGCTGCAAAATCCCTAATTCAAATCACTGTAACCAGAAATCCTTACATACTACACCCCAGAGCGCACCATGGTTGTGAATACTTTACTAGCTAATCAATACTACATCTACATCAAAAAAGGTCAAAAACCAATTCCTTGGGATATATACCAGACCAATCCACCAATTAAATTTAGCTTGGCTGACTATGTTTGTAAAGTATTTCAAGCCATAGAAGAAAATTCGACTCTAACTGGTCTAGTATTTTACGTCACCTGGGATGCAATGGATGAAATCCCCTCCTACGGTGAGAATGTCGTTGTTTTGATCATCGGAGACGAATGGTATCGTATACCAAAATATTGTCATAAAGTAAAAGCTGTATTTAAGTGTATAGGTACCCGCCCCATTTTAGGATGTAATCCTATACTTCAGCCTTCTTGGATCAACTTACTGACATTAATTCAATTTATCAGAATTTTATTTGTTTGCTTACCCGGCTTAGTCAACTATCAATTTCAAAACTTCAAAAGTTGGTTCTTAGGTAAAGGTAAAATAACTCAAATTTATGATATTCCTCTAGGGTATAATAATTCTAAACATTTACCTATCAAGCCTCTCCAAGAACGTCTATATGATACTTACTTTTCTGGTAGTGTTGTCCACGTAAATTATCCGATATGGTGTTTTAAGCGTTGGTTAGGAACTCCCAAAAGTTTAGCACGGAAACTGATGATCTCAAACGTCATCAAATTCCAACGCCAAAACCAAAATTTTAGAGTTGAATTAGGGATTACCGCTGGCTTTCATGACCGAACTAGCCAAGATGAGCGCAGCTATAGTGAAATTATGATGGATACAAAAATATGTCTTGTTCCTAGAGGCACATCTTTTGAAACAACGCGCTTATTTGAAGGGATGAAATATGGTTGTGTCCTAGTCACAGAAGCTTTACCTTCTCGCTGGTATTTAGATGGAGCACCTGTAATTCAAATTAAAGATGGGCGCGAATGGTCAAAAGTCTTAAAACAACTATTACACAATCCACAACTTATGGAAGAAATGCACCAAAAATCGCTAAATTGGTGGCATAATAAATGCTCAGAAACAGTTGTATCAACATACATAGTTGAACAGTTAAATGGTACGATAAAAGTCAATAATTTAGCTGTAGATGTAGTTTCCAGATCCAATTTCTCTATGTCTTTAAATCGGCCTTGAAATTCAAATCAGCCGGAGGTAGTATCGAGCATAAAGATCATACATCTTGTGGGGTGGGCATCTTGCCCGCCCTTGTACCTACTCAGATGAAATGTGCTGTATTTATGTTCTATATCAACTCTAATTGCCGACACAGAAGAGCTTTAATAACTTTATCAATAATCAGATATTTCTATGAAAATTTTATTTTTAGACCAGAGTGGTAAACCTGGCGGTGCAGAACTTTGTCTAATAGATATTGCTAAACCCTATAAACAACAAGCCTTGGTCGGATTGTTCGCAGATGGCCATTTTACAAACTTACTTCAACAGCATCATATCCCTGTAGAAGTTTTCGCCGCTCAAGCAATACCAGTTCATAAACAAAGCAATTTTCTACAAGCTTTGGCTAGTTTCAGACAACTTATACCACTGTTAGCTAAAGTGGTACAAACAGCAAAGAAATATGATCTGATCTACGCCAACACACAAAAAGCCTTAGTTATTGGCGCACTGGCTAGCTTGTTAGCTCGTCGTCCCTTAGTTTATCATTTACACGATATTCTTTCCTCAGAACATTTTAGCCCAACCAACCTGCGGATTGCCGTTACTTTAGCAAATCGTTTGGCCTCATTAGTAATTGCTAATTCCCAAGCTAGTCAAAGGGCATTTATCCAAGCAGGGGGAAACTCAAAACTCACCACAATTGTTTATAATGGGTTTGATAGCGAAAATTATCAAACTTCTGCATCTGAAGTTAAAGAATTACAGCAACGTTTAGGACTAGAGGGAAAATTTATAGTTGGACACTTCAGCCGGCTTGCACCTTGGAAGGGTCAACATATTTTAATTGCTGCTTTGTCTCAATGTCCGCCAGAAGTGTCAGTAATTTTAGTTGGTGATGCTCTGTTTGGTGAACAAGATTATGTCCAAGAACTCCATGCACAAGTCACAAGGTTAGGACTAGAAAACCGGGTTAAATTCTTAGGATTTCGTGGGGATGTCCCCCAGCTAATGGGAGCTTGTCACTTGGTAGCACATACATCAATAGCCCCAGAACCCTTTGGAAGAGTTATTGTTGAGGCTATGTTATGCGGTAGGCCTGTGGTAGCTGCAAAAGCTGGGGGAGCGATGGAATTAATAGAACACGGGGTTAACGGTTTTCTGGTCACACCAGGTTTACCTGAAGAGTTAGCACAAGTGATTAATACCTGTCTTCAAGATACAGAAATCACTACCAATATAGCCAGTTACTCCAGGGAAATCGCTTGTCAGCGTTTTGATATCAAAGCTATTAATCAGCAAATAGCTCAACTATTGTCCCACAGGGTGGGACAATCGGTATAAGCTGTGTAGCCCTGACACTGTTTCGACACATCCCACAAGGTTTGATGATAGTTCAGGGCTAATGAACAGTCCTGTTAAGGGCTGGGGTGATGTTACTACGCCACTTCTCGCATTTGTGAGGGGATGTTTATTTCTGGAAATGGTCGTGAGAGTTGTTCGGATGGTGGCGCTACAGCTTGCTCTAAAACTTGTACTTCGATATTCACACTCACTAAATAACTACCAGTTTCATTACCAACAGCTTCAGCTATTAATTGAGCAATATCCGGACGTTGCGCCGTCAGTGGGTCACGTAAAGTACACCTGTCCCATTCGTGCCGGGCAGTCGGATCGAGGTTGAGAATATAATGCTTGATCATTGGACTAACCCTTAAATCCATCTTCCAGAAGTCTGTTGCAGCAAACCTTTGCTCTTTGTTAGGCAATATTCGCGCTGCAATCTATTATAGTACAAATGTTCTAATTTGTCTTCTATAAGTTTTAGTGATAAAAAGTACTCTTAGCCACCGTTGAATTATTTAATCGCTCACTAATAAATCATATAGGTACAGAAGACACTGACTCCCCGACTTTTGCAAATAGTCGGGGATCTGTGAATTACTTGATCACTCAGATTTGCCATTGATTTTTGAGTGCGGCAATTCACCTTGATTCAGCCAAATACCTTGTTGAGGTACAGGAATTGACAATCCAGCTTGATCAAAGGCGATTTTTAAGCGCCGACGAAACTCGCGCCCCACATCCCACTGTTTAAGTGGTAGTGTCTTGATCCACACACGAATCATTAAACCGCGATCGCCAAAGTTATCTATGCCTAACACTTGAGGCATTTCCAGTATTTGAGGTTTCCACAGAGGATCTTGATTCATCTCCAAGCCTACTTGTTTAATCAGATCCATGGCATCATCAATATTATTTTCATAGGCAACTGGAATAGTTAAATCCGCTCGTGACCAACGGCTAGAAAGATTAGCAACCACTTTTATTTCACTATTGGGAATCGTAATCAAACGCCCTTCGGCATCCCGTAGCTGAGTAACCCGCAGATTGAGATTTTCTACTAATCCTCCTACATCCCCCACAGCAATCACATCACCCAAAGCATACTGGTCTTCAAAAATGATCAGAAAACCGTTAATCGCATCTTTAATTAAGCTTTGGGAAGCTAGAGACACGGCCACACCAATTAAACCTGCACCTGCTAGCAGGGGAACAATATCTATACCCAAGGACAGCAGAGATAGTAAGATGCCGACCACTAACCAAATTCCAGTGATAATGCTTTTAGTCACACCGGAAAATGTAGAAACTCGTAGTTCCATCCGTCTGGAAGCTTCTGTATTTAATAAAACACCAGTGCTGATCAAAGTCGAGGTCAACCGGTCAATCAGCGCATAGGTGAACCGGGTGGCGACATAAACTCCTACTATGATCACGACCAATGCTATAGGAATTTGAGCAGCTGTAATGATACCTACCTGAAATACTCTGGTATAAGGAAATAGACCCAATATGAACAGAAATCCACCAGACCAAATCCCGGTTTGAGTTAATTGAAACAGTCTGGTTTTAACTTCTTGAATATCTCGATCTTGCTGTTCATGTAGTTGGGTGGTTAGCTGTTGAGCATTATCTGCTATGGGTAGGATGGGGTGTTGCGAATGTTCTTTTAAACGGCGTTGAAGGTAATAGACTCCCCCACTCAACGCAATCATTAACACTCCCACCCCAACTGTAACCTTACCTTGATCGATTAAAATTTCAGTTGTGCGCTCTTTACCTGCTCGTTGCAAGGCTTTTTTTAACTCTTCGGTAATTTGAACTGCGGATACAGATGGTTCTTCTCTTCGTAGTCTGGCATCTTCCATTGTCACAGTCATCAGGTATTGACCATTGACATAAATTACTGGTGAGTTATTCAGTATCTCTGTCTCAATGTTAATATTTCGTTCAGAGGAACTTAGGTAATTTTGGCGGATTTGATTGAGATTTTGTTGTATATTCCGGGAACGCTCCGGAAAATTCGTTCTGGTTGCTGCTATTTGAAATACTGGGTAACCATCTAGATAAATCCAGCCAGACACAATTCTATTATCTGCATCACTACCGATTGTACTGGGAGATTGTAGAAAAGGCAAAATGGGGAGTTGAGCGGAGGCTTTTGGTATAGAAACAACAGCGATCGCCATTGAACTGGCAATGGTCACTATCATACCTCTAGCTAAAATCCTTTTGGAGGATACCCCCTTTCTAGGTGTGAGAGAGGCTGGATGAGATAACTTGTTACCTGATAGGTGCTTGGCAGCACTGCTGGTATTACTAAGGCGACCTTCGCCTAAAAGTGTCTGTTTATGCTCAAAATTACCAAAATTTGACCATAGGACTTGCTTGGCGATCGCCAAAATTTGAAAGCGCACTCAAATACCTCCCTAAAGTAACAGATGATCTTGATCCACTCCTCACAAAAATTAGGGATGAGGTTAACCTGAAAACCATGCAATGTCAACCTAGAACAAAGTACAATTAACAAGGTTGTTGGTGAATACAAGCCAAAATCATCAGCTGTACAATACCCTAGTAAGGTACGTGATTTTTACGTAACTTTTTTGATTTTTCTGAGGAAATTTTTAATGACTGCAACTTCTCCCCGACTAAAGCACGAGGTTAAAGACCTCGCCCTAGCTCCCTTGGGAAGACAGCGTATTGACTGGGCTGGCCGGGAAATGCCAGTATTAAAGCAGATACGCGATCGCTTTGAGCAAGAAAAGCCCTTTGCTGGTTTACGCCTTGTAGCTTGCGCCCACGTGACCACAGAAACAGCACATTTAGCGATCGCCCTCAAAGCTGGCGGTGCTGATGCAGTTTTAATCGCCAGTAACCCCTTATCAACTCAAGATGACGTAGCAGCTTGCTTAGTCACCGATTACGAAATTCCAGTATTTGCCATTAAAGGCGAAGACGCAGCGACCTATAACCGCCATGTGCAAATCGCCTTAGATCATCGCCCCAACATTATCATTGATGACGGTAGTGATGTAGTAGCCGATTTAGTGCAACACCGTCAACACCAAATTGGCGATTTAATTGGGACAACCGAAGAAACCACCACCGGAATCGTGCGGTTACGCGCCATGTTCAACGATGGCGTTCTCACATTCCCCGCCATGAATGTTAACGACGCTGACACCAAGCACTTCTTCGATAATCGCTATGGTACAGGTCAATCAACCCTAGATGGTATTATCCGGGCGACAAATATCTTATTAGCTGGTAAAACCATCGTAGTTGCTGGTTATGGCTGGTGTGGTAAAGGTACTGCTTTACGGGCCCGTGGTTTAGGCGCTAACGTCATTGTTACCGAAATTGACCCCATCAAAGCCATTGAAGCGGTTATGGATGGTTTCCGGGTATTACCCATGTCCGAAGCAGCGCCCGAAGGCGATTTATTTATTACTGTCACCGGTAATAAACACGTGGTTCGAGGCGAACATTTCGATATCATGAAAGATGGTGCGATCGTTTGTAACTCCGGTCACTTTGATATTGAAATTGACCTCAAATATTTAGCCGGTCAAGCCAAAGAAATTAAAACAGTCCGTCCCTTCACCCAACAGTACATACTCAACAGTGGTAAATCTGTAATTGTCTTAGGTGAAGGTCGTTTAGTTAACCTCGCCGCTGCGGAAGGACACCCCAGCGCCGTTATGGACATGAGTTTTGCTAACCAAGCCTTAGCTTGTGAATACCTGGTGAAGAATCAAGGTAATTTAGAGCCTGGTTTACACTCTATTCCTGTAGAAGTTGATCAAGAAATTGCTCGTTTGAAGTTGCAAGCTATGGGTATTTACATTGATAGCTTAACTCCTGGGCAAGTTGAGTATATCAATTCTTGGCAGTCTGGAACCTAATCTTAATTAACTAGTTGATTTTTGGGGGATGGGCGTTTTGCTCCTCCCTTTTTTTCGCACCCAGGAGGAAAAGAATAAAATATGACTTAGACATTGATACCTTGTTTATTAATTGACCAGGCTAAATATTTATTTCTTAGCACAAACAAGATCCTGAAATTTTCTGTGCGTGTCAGAGTCGAGCATTTGCAACTGTTTGACAAGATTTAAACTCTTAGTGGTTTTAGCAATTTCTACCAAAGATTCGTCGATGTGATAGTTCTTGTGTTCAATCAACCAGGTAAGGATATCAAGGAGATACCAGACAGACTGCGACCCTCCGTAGATAGCAGGGGGAGGGTCTGAAATGCTTTTTGATAGTAACTTTTGAATATTTTGTCGAGAGCATCCCAAAAGCTTCGCGACATCTGTTACACCAACAAAATTTGGTGATGCATCCATAATCTCCGCTTGTGGAATAGCCTTTCTGACATTATTTATGGCGCTAGAAATTGCATCATAGGCCGATGGTGCTTCACGAATAAAATCAAGAGCGATAAAACCCTTTGTCCCAGTGCCAATAATAGCATCATCACAGCCCGATTCATAAAGGGCATCGACAAACATACCAGTATCAGTCATAGGATTTGGCAGTTTGAATTTCAGAGTAAATTCATATTCTCGCATCTAATATTACCCTTTCCTCAGAAGTAATCATTTCTTTTCTTGTTGATAAATACACTTATCCACTACTCGACGAATCTGCTTTGCATGGTTAGTAGGATTTCTAGGGGTACTCCAAATACTAGTAATGCAAAATTCCCCACATCTACATTCAGAATCTTTGTAAGGGCAATAGATTTTACCCCAAGCATGAGAGCCACCTTCTTCAACTTTCCAGCCTTGCTCAACAGCATAATTCAACGCTGCTCGTATCTCTTTATGGGGGTGTTTATTTGCCATTACTTAATAGACACTATAATCTTAATTCCTACAGAGTGAATTGTCAACTGACAACTTACTCCGTCCATTTTACAAAAAACCACAGCATATAAACCAACCAAAACTACGCTCGACAACCCAACGCTTTGGTAACAGAACAAAGCCTTTAGTATTAACCGGACGACGTATAACCTCCAAAACCCAGTGATACGTATCCATCACCCATCTCATAAAGCGTTCACCTTGATACCCAGCATCAACCCAAATCAGCACCAATATTATACCGTTTGCCATTTTGGGAAGTCATTTGGCAACATCCGCCATGGACAACCCGCACAGAGAACATAAAATATGGCACTAATCACAGCGCGTAGGTCAACCCGACGGGGACGACACCCCAAATTTATTGGGGGTATCAGCACTGATAGCAATTCCCACTGTTCATCGGTCAAGTCTGTTGGGTATGATTTAGACATGGCTCAAGTAACTCTGTCGCGTTTTTATCTACTGACAGAATATCGTTACTTGAGCTTTTCTTGACTTTCCAAACATCCTCTTAGACCATCAGATTTTCCCCCTCACTTCTGTCAGCAGTCCGTAGTATTGAGCTTTATGAATTTCTCAGCGACATGATTCCACAACCCAAACCCGGTGGTCGCAAGGGTGAAGTCGATATGTGGTCTGTATTGATTTCGGTGGTTGAGCGAAGTCGAAACCACTATCCCCCCAATAATCTCTAAAATCTCTTGCGGTTCTCTTAACCTCACTTCCTCGCCCTTATTATTGTTCCCTTCGACTTCGCTCAGGGAACATATTGATTTCGGTTTCGCTCCTACTATCGAATATTATTTTACCCCACCCTCACCCTCCCCTTGTAAGGCTATTCATTACCCACATTTTTCTTAACAATCTTGGAACATTTATGTGGACACGGTTTCAACGCTTGAAAATTTCCCTACTCTTGACAAAATGTACCTTATTCTTCTTGATAAAACCCTTATTTTCTTGAGAATCATCAACGGAGGATTAAGGTTTGGGGGTTTGCGAGCGATCGCTCTCACGAATGTTAAGAAAGATCCGGGTAATGGATAGGTAGATAGCAGGGGAGGGTCTGAAATGCTTTTTGATAGTAAGTCCTGATTTTGTCGAGAGCATCCCAAAAGCTTCGCGACATCTGTTACACCAACAAAATTGGGTGATACCTCCATAATCTCCGCTTGTGGAATAGCCTTTCTGACATCATTTATGGCGCTAGAAATTGCATCATAGGCCGATGGTGCTTCACGAATAAAATCAAGAGCGATAAAACCCTTTGTCCCAGTGCCAATAATATTCACAGAACACAGAACGTATAAAAATTTAAAAATGAGCAAAGTCATTGATAGGCGTTATATTGACATTGACAACAAGGCAATGTTACATTTGTTGTGTTAACCCATATTTGTCTAGTCAAGTTACAACCCCAGTTGTGCTTGTGACTGGCAAACAAGTAGTTCGTTGAGTTGTTTATCGAGGCTTAGTGCGGCGATGACTTAGTTGATTTCTCCCATTTTGTTCAACACATAAGAATCGGAATCCATAGGATTCGTGTGTCTGAATGTAAACAAGGGAGGAAACATGGTAAATCGCAGCCAACTCAAGAACCGGGGTCAAAACGCAAGTTTTAAGAAAACTAAAAAGTATTCTCAGGTACGATGCTCCTTCCCCACTACGGAACAAACAACGGAATGGTGCATAGAGTATACTGACAAATTTGGTGCGTGGTGGGATACTTTGAGCGAGGAGGAACAAATCGACGTTAAAGCCGTAGTCGGTTTACTTGAAAAGATGGGTCCGATACTTCCCCACCCCTATAGCTCTAAAATCAATGGTTCTCAGGTTTCTCGCCTGCGCGAATTGCGTATTCAGCACACAGGTCGTCCTTTTCGCGTACTTTATGCTTTTGACCCCAACCGTACTGCCATTCTCCTTGTTGGTGGAGATAAGACTGGAGATAATCGGTGGTACGAGAAGAATATTCCTGTAGCAGAGGCGCAGTATGCATCTCATCTGCTTACTTTGAAATAGCGGGATGAACTCTAATGGCTAAATCTTTTAAAATACTTCAAGCGAAAATGTCACCAGAAGCTCGCAAAAGAGCCGAGCAGAAGACGCAAGAACTTCTACAAGAAATAGAAAAACTCGCTTCAGAAACAGCATCCGCTTCCGAGGACAATCAGGAATCTTCCGGTAGACCACCACCGTCAACACCGGGGGACGCATAATTGTGTTTTGAGATTCAGGTGTCGAAACGTCTATTAATAAACTAGCATTGCGACCAAAATGCTGCTTATATCGGTTTTCTGTTCAGGTGCTACTAATTCCCCATCATATAATTTTGAACTTATTAATTAAAATGTCAACCATACTTATGAGGCTTTAGTTTTAATATTCATTTTTTCTTTGCGCCATTTATCCACGCTTTTTTTAACTGCTTCTATTTCCGCAAAATCTACTTGCACAGTTGCCGTTTCAAATTCGACACCCAAAGCGGTGCTGACTTCGAGAATTTCTACAAAACTGGCACATTGATAATCTGTATCCTCATATTCCTTGACTCTTTGTTCAGCAATTCCTAATCTATCAGCAAGTTCTCGCTGAGTAATTTTGGCTGCTAACCGAACTTTAATTAAAGCATCTGGCAGTTTATTTAAAGAATCGACTTGAATTTTTAAAGGTTTACTGGTGTCGCAATTAATCAGTCTTTCGTATTCGGTGATTTCTGACTTTAACTCGTCAACTTGACTCTGATATGAATCTCTGTGAAGTTTCCACCGTTTTGGTTCTGCCTTCAATTGTTCATTATTATCCAATTCCGCTATAGACTGTTCAAAGCGTTGCAACCAAGCTAAGGAATTTTGATACTGTTGCTCATTTTTGATCATCATGGTTTCCACCTTTGTAAATCTATAGCAATAATTCCTTTGCGCGTATTCGTCCTGGTATCAAATTGAAAAAAATCTATGTAGGCTGTACCGGAATCATTAGCTGGATAATTTGACGGAAAAATTTCCCGCTTTTAATTGTTCCGCCGTCATCTGTAGCCATAGATAAAAATCTTGGTCGTAAAGTTGAGAGTTTATCAAAGCTTTCGGTTGAGGTGCTGTCAGAGGATGTTTGGAAAGTCATGATTAGTGTATCAAATATTTTTAGATCCCCCTAAATCCCCCTTGAGAAGGGGGACTTTGACTCTAGTTCCCCCCTTTTTAAGGGGCGTTAGGGGGGATCAAGAAGTCTCTAAAATCACCTTATAAAACTTATCAAACATCTTCTAATCTACCCGGTAATTAAATTGGGGATATATCACGCGCCAGTTATTCCGGTAAAAAGTTTTGATGTAAACATTGTGCGGTGGTAAATGGAAATTCTAGAGGAAAGGTATTAAGGGATAAACTTGTTTCTAGGGCTGCTTGTTGACGTGCATCTTGATAACATTCTCCCAGGATTTCGCCAAGATATTTTTTCAAGCTTGGACTATCTTGCAAATTTTTATTTAATCGCCGCCGATGCTCATATATAGTAGATAACCAACTATTAGTCCGTTTCTCCGGCTGGTATTTATATTTGAGCAGGTGGATTAATAAAACAATTAAATTACTCTCTAAGGCTCTTTTTTCACTTTTCCCCATACATTCAATTTCTTCAATTAAATTGGCTAAGTCAACTTCGGCAAAGTTTCCCGCTTTTAATTGTTCCGCCGTCATCTGTAGCCATAGATAAAAATCTTGGTCGTAAAGTTGAGAGTTTATCGAAGCTTTCGTTTGAGGTGCTGTCATGTAATTCTTTCAACCTGTCAAATTTTTACCAAGTAATAGTAATATTTTAGCAATTCTATAAGACCCACTAAAAGATAAATATTACGGATTGCTGAAGGAAGTCAGGAGGAATCTCCGATGGTGTAGGTCTTCAAGGCGATCGCTCTAGCTATGTGAGAAAATATGACCAAGGAAAGCCAACATCTTCAGAAATCACAAATAAACCCAGTGTTTCACCCAGGTAATGCATGGGGAAAACACGGTTATTTGGCAATTTGGCACACATACCGGTTTTCAAAGTGGTATCTTTTGATTGTGCAAGGGGTGTAGCAGGAGTAGTCGAGATTAATCAATCTGGACTGCTCCTGCAGTTTTATTTACAGGTTCTAAATTATGACCATTCAGGTCATAGAAGTAAAAACCACGAATTCCCATTCTATGGGACTAAAGCTAACACCCCCACAGGAGAACCCGAACCATCCCGCAACCTCAACACACCAATGATTAAAGTAGTACCCTTTGGTGGTAAGTGCTGTAAGTTGGTGAGATTTTCCAAAATAATCCTCTGCTGTGCCAATACCAGACGGTTAATATTAAAGCTGTTATCTTGTCCAGGGTCTACCCCATGGGTATCAGTTCCTAAACCAGCAATTTGTCTTTGTTCTAACAGAAACTCAGTTGCATCATAGCTAAAACCGGGAAAGTGCATATTTCCTTGAGGATCTTGGTTAAAAAATTGCTTTTTATCTAACCATTTATTTTCCCAGCCAGTATGAAGCAATACTAAACTACCAGGAGGAATTTCACCATTTTTTTTCTCCCAAGCCAAAACATCAGCAACAGTCAAGGCGTAATCAGGATTTAACTTTGCATCTGCGCAGATGTGGATAACTACCGCAGGTAACACTAGGGACTCAGCGGGGTATTGGTCAATTCCCACACTATGAGGATAAAAACTTTTGGGTGCATTAATGTGAGTAGCACTGTGTTCTCCTATGGTGAAACGCCGTAGGTAATAGCCATCCTCTGGGATGTTGGCGACGGTGGTAAATTCCACTGGGGGATCACCTGGCCATTGGGGAATGTCTATGTCAATTATATGACTTAGATGTATTACCTGTGAGTAAGTTATAGTCTTTTGATTTTGTTTCATATATGAAAATAGAAAGCCAGTCATAGATGATGGTTTCTTGACTCGCAACAAAGTAGTATAGTTTTTACAGTTACGTTTTTACTCTCAGTTTTAATAGGAGACTTTAATTAATGTCCACTGATACAGTTGCTTATGTTGAAGGTAGTGAATTTGATACTCTTTTAGGTACTGAAAAAGTTGTTGTTGTTGATTTCACTGCTACTTGGTGCGGTCCTTGTCGTATTGTTGCTCCCTTAATGGAACAACTCGCTGAGGAATATCAGGGTCGCCTTCAGGTGGTAAAGGTAGATGTTGACAATAACAAGCCAATTTTTAAAAGGTTTGGTCTGCGTAGCATTCCAGCAGTTTTAATGTTCAAGGATGGTGAGTTAGCAGAAACTATTGTGGGAGTTTCCCCTTATGAAGAGTTTACTGCTGCTGTTAACAAGTTGCTTTAGGTGGTTCAGGGTTAAGATTTACTGGTAATTTATAAGACTTCAAATTAATTGATTTGAGGTAGCGCCAGTATTTAAAATAGCCTAAATTATATGTCAATTTTTGACCTTACTCCCGCCAAACTTGTGAGGTAGACTGAGGAGTAAGGTTATACGGTTGATTAAACCAGGGAACTCACAAATTTCTCCAACCTGTCCATTCCTTTTTGGATCGTGTCCATATCCGTGGCGTAGGACAAACGAATGTTTTGATCAGCACCAAAGGCAATACCTGGAATGACAGCCACTTGCTGTGTTTCTAAGAGGGCGTTAGAGAATTCCAGGGAGTTAAGACCTGTTTTACTGATATCAGGAAACAAGTAAAAAGCACCGTCTGGTTTACTACAACTCAATCCCGGAATAGCGTTGAGTCTGTCCAACATTACCTGTCGCCGCTGGGCGAATGCTTGGCGCATGGATTCTACACAGTCTTGAGAGCTTTCTAAAGCTGCGATCCCTCCATATTGAGCAAAAGTACACACATTAGATGTACTATGTCCCTGAATAGAAATAGCAGATCGAATAATCTCCACAGGTCCTGCTAAATAACCCAGTCGCCAACCAGTCATAGAATAAGCTTTAGCAAACCCGTTACTAATCAAGGTGCGCTCAAAGATGGCTTCCCCTAGGGAACCAATGCTGATATGTTCTGCGCCGTCGTAGAGAATCTTTTCGTAAATCTCATCAGACACTACATAAATATCTGCATCCACTATCACTTGGGCCAGTGCTTTAATCTCATCTGGGGTGTAGACCATCCCAGTAGGATTAGATGGAGAGTTAAGAATAAATAACTTAGTTTTGGGTGTAATTGCTTGACGTAGTTGTTCAGGGGTAACTTTATAATCCGTCGTCGCATCTGTGGTGAGAATTACTGACTTCCCACCAGTCAAGGTTACCATTTCTGGATAACTTAGCCAATAGGGGGCACCGAATATTACCTCATCCCCCGGATTAATCAGGGCTAACATCAGGTTAAATAAAGAATGTTTACCACCGTTGGTGACAATCACATTCTCCGACTGATAATTCAGACCGTTGTCGGTTTTCAGCTTCTGGGCGATCGCTTCCCTTAACTTTGGTTCTCCAGCTGCTGGGCCATACTTGGTTTTACCTGAATCCAAGGCTTTGGCTGCTGCGGCTTTGATGTGGGCCGGAGTGTCAAAATCTGGTTCACCAGCGCTGAAACTACAAACGTCTATTCCTTCAGCCTTCATGGCCTTAGCTTTAGCTGCGATCGCTAAGGTCAAAGAAGGGGTCACCTTACTTACTCGTTCTGCCAGCTTCATGCTTAATTTATTTGGCAATTCTCTCACTTATCTAAGGATATCTTAGAATAATTACCAAGAGTTATCTTTTTATAATTCCTCAGCAAGTCTAAAAGGCAAATTGTTGTACTACACTATGGTCACATCTGGGGACGTGTAAACATCCACTAATGGGGTTAAACACTTTCACACCTTCCCCAAAGATCCCCTGGAAGGTTTTCCGACCGGAAATTAACCCAGTATCGCCGGTCTGCTGATTAATCACCGCTGTGCGATCGCGATTCGCTATTATTCTCATGAAAAAACCACAGATAAACTTAGATGTATTCCTCATGGGAAGGCATTCCATCTTTGACAATGGCTCTACAACTACGTTTATCTGTGATTACAAGTAATAATTAGGATTCTTGCCATAATTCTATTTTAGATTTTTCACCATGCAAGTCATATACCGAAAGACACAAATTCCGGCGTTGTCGAATCCGAATCTGCTATATCAAACCTAGACAAAACTAGACTACCACTATCATTGCTTGGTTTGCCCGTCGGCAATGGTCTTAATTCAATAGTTCATATCTGACGATTATATATCAGGTAGTTGATTTTTTAACTCAAGAGAAATTAACTTTTGTCTATATAAGTATAGGTTTGTTTATAAAATTGTCAGCTTAGGAATAGCTCAAATACCAAAAGCATAGTTCCCAGAGGAACCGACTGAGAACCATGATAGCCCTTGAATTTTGATTATATCTGACCGCTAAAGACAGGCTTTACTTTGCGGTCAATCCTTTCCCCCAAGTCTTCAGCAATTGTTAAAGTACCGGGTTTACACCGCTTGACATTCACAAGTATTCCTTGTGCCCCTTCAACCTCCAAATCTTCTACATAGCCCTTGATTGCCACTTTAGCATCAGCAGAATTCAAAAATGGACCGAAGTAGTAGGTACACCGGGGATTTTGCGTCACAATTTCCACCCACCAGGCTAGACCCATGTTGTGGAACTGATTAGTTAATGATTCCTTCAGGTTATTCCAAATTGTTTGCATAGTTGTAGCCGATTTATCAATGTGGTACTGAATATTAAAGGAAAGGATATGGTACTGATCTTGCTTTTACATTATGTTAATATTCTACATATATTGTAGTAAAAGTCCAGATGAAGAGAAGCTATTTGTGACTCTATGAACACCTGACTCTCTCATCAACCTGCGTTTGCATCAGTCCCATCTATTTTCGTTATCACCTGGCTTTTATCCCCATCTAGCATTCCTATGGGTGGAAACTTACCCCTTTTTTTTTAAAGGGGTTTTTGTAATTTATCTAGGTACAAAGTGTTTAATGACCTTTGGCGATAGATTTCGTAAAGCGCCATACCAGCGGCTACTGAGGCGTTGAGACTAGGGGTTTTGCCTAAAAGGGGTATTGAAACCAAGACATCGCAGGAGCGCTGCGTGAGCATACTCAGCCCTTCGCCTTCCGAACCAATAACTAAAACGATAGGTCCAGTAAATTTAACTGTATGCAGGGGTTCACTGGCTGTGCTAGCAGTACCATAAATCCAGAATCCCGCCTCTTTTAATTCTTCTAAGGCACGACTGAGATTAACTACTCTAGCTACAGAAAAGTTTTCTAAAGCACCTGCGGCCACTTTGACCACAGTAGAAGTAATTCCTGATGCCCTTCTTTGAGGGATCACCAAACCCTGAGCGCCTATGGCTTCGGCTGTGCGAATAATTGCTCCCAAATTATGGGGGTCAGTAATTCCCTCAGCCACGACAATTACAGGATCCGTTACAGATTTCGCTTGTGCAATTAAATCAGGTAACTCAATATATGCGTGGGGGGCTACTTGCGCCGCAATACCTTGGTGATTGGCCTGATCGGTGATTTGGTCTAAGCGTCTTGGCTCTACTTCATCAATGACTGTGCCATTTTCCTTCGCTTGCAAGAGCAAATGATGAAAGCGGTGGTCGTAACGTAAACGAGTAGTAATCCAGATGCGGTTCAGTCCCCGTTCACTTTCCAAAGCAGTCAAAACTGGATGGCGACCGTAGATGAGATCACTATTTTCTGGCGATTGTGCTACTGGGGATGAATGGGTATTAATGGGATGTTGGCTTGTGCTTCTGGAGACAGGTTTTTTATCCCTGTCACTCAGGCGGGGACTGCGCACTGAACTAGTAATAACACGCTTCCCCTTTAATTTTATAGGTTTGATGCGATTCGCTTCGCTAGGAGTCTGGACTTTCCTGGGTTTGTTAGCCATATAAGTTTTGGGTATAGTTTATGAGTGGGAGATTGGGGTTCTTTGAATTTAGTCAACCCCAAGTGCTGACTTTCCTATCTTGAGACTGAGTCGCTGACTATTTCTCTAGATGGAGTTTTTGCAACAATTCGGTTAATCGGGGGAAATCCGTAAGATAAAGGTAGCCAATTAAAGTTTCTAAACTTGTTGCTTGTTGATAAATTTGGGGTTCAACCCGCTTAGTCCGTCCTGAAGCAGCATTACGGCCTCGACGGACGATTTCTAATTCGGCTGGACTCAGATGCGGAGTCAGCGATCGCAAATGTAGCGCTTGTGTTTCAGCTCTTACCTGTGCTACCACCAAACAGTGGTAGGTTTTGGTCTGTTGCACTGGCAACAGATAGAACATCCTAACATACAATTCATAAATTGCATCACCTATATAGGCCAAGGCCAAAGGCGACATTTGTTGTATTTGTGACTGAGAAAGCACAGGTAGTGTCCCGGTGGTAGCCAACAGTGCTTGATGCCAAGACGAACTGGGCGGGGGGGGTTCATTTTTCCCTTCTAATAGCTCTTGTCCCTGTGATGTCACAAATTCATCATTCCTCAACGGGCTATAGTTAGCAGGCATCTTCAACAGAGCTTTCATAGATTGATGACTTCTGAAGCCAGCCATGTTGGTACACCGAACATAAAAGAGACTGTCAAATATTACCGACTAATTGTAACCTTTTTGATCGACACTTGATTTTGAGTATTAATGTATTTTATCAAACTATTGGGCTATTATTAGGCATCTCAAAGTGACGATACCACCTGTCATGTCTTCCAAGGTTGACACCCAGTGACATACTCCCCTAACTGAATTTCTTTGAGAAATTGAGTGTAGGCTTCTCACCCAATCCAGCTATTGCTATGGCTAGGCCTCCCATAGACTGGGTGGCGATGGGCTTTGTTTTAAGTGCACTTAATGCCCTACTGCCGACTGTAAATTTCTTACCTTCCTACAAATTTCACTGACCACCGATGATATGCTGGCTTGTTCGCGAGCTGATGACCAACCCGGAGGCGACTTAATATTAATCAAGATGTGCCTACTGACTTCTACTCTGTGGAATACAGTCGCTTACCAATAATCGCAATGCTAGTGGACAGAGGCTGCTCAGACACCGATGGGGGTGAGGTCTACCCGACTTATTCTATCAAATTTATGGGCGCAAACAAAATATTTTGCTCATTTCCTCCATATCCTGTGATCTGGTTTCCGGCATTAGTTCACAGGGGTGTCGTCAACTCCTGTGTAACTGAGTGCGATCGCCTTCCTGACGTTAGCCCAGAGGCTTCTTGCTGTTTTAGCTAATTGTTAAACCTCTCTCACCAGGAGAGAGGTTATGTTTGAGCTTCGGTAAATTACCCACACTCTCCTGTAGGTAAGTGTAGGCTGCCGGTTTCATCGACAGACACCTTTCTAGCTTGGGATTTTTCGGTCTTACTCCGCATCAAATCGACGATATCGGCATTTCCCCGGACTCTATAAAGCGATCAAGATTACTTGATGTTTTCTAAAGCCGTATCAACTGAAGTTTGCAGGGCTAGAAACTTTTCCAAGCGAACCAGCTTGACCGTTTGAGTTACTCGGGCATTTGTCACAATTTGCAAAGTACCGCCGGCGGTTTGAGCTTGTTTAGCCAGTTGCACCAGAGCGCCCAAACCGGAGCTATCAACAAAGTCAATTTGTGAGAGATCCAGAATAATGTGCTTTGGACCATCATCAATTTTAGTGCCCAGTACTTTGCGAAACGTCGGCTCAGAAAATGCGTCTAACAAACCTGTGAGGCGGAATAGCTGACAGTTATCCCGGACTTCGCGAGTGCCTCTCAGGCTCACGGTTAGATTCAGTGATTCAGCAATAATTCCCTCCTCATGGTTAAAGTGAACGCTCAAGTATAGATGGTTTTAGCGCAAGTTGTCTACAACTTGTCCAGATAGGGGAAGTCAGGGGATGAGTAGATACTCCATTAATAACTTCTGTGGTTATTCTGCTCTACTAAACTTCCTCAAACTCACCTAAAAGTCCGAAATCATCTTCCTGCTTCACTTTAAGAGCGAAGGCGCTGACTTAATCCACAGGCTTTAGGATTGGACCGAGCTAGCCATACCCGGAAATTTTCATAGTTCCAGGGGTGGTTATTACCTCTGCGCGATTTTAAATTCATTAATCGCCCTTGTCAAGGCATTTTACCGCTCAATTTTGAGTAAATTTGGGCATATTTGAGGATAAGTCTGGTGAGAGTGGTCAACCCCTTGTACCTGCTATATAAAACCTAGACAAAGCTAGACTTTACTTTCTACTTCAACGGGAGCATGGGAGCGGTTATCCCTTAGTAGACTTGCACGCCTTAGCCAGACGCGATATTTCTCTTAAGATTTACAAGAAAGACTACCGCT
>NZ_JANQDF010000076.1:0-14524 GCF_029891675.1 Anabaenopsis tanganyikae CS-531 | reverse complement strand
GCGAGTCGGTCACGACAGGTAACAACAAGCGTGAGTTTATCTCCCCGCAGAAGTCTGTCCAGTAAGGTTTGTAGTCCTTTTCTTTTAAAGTTGATTCCACTGCCGATATCTTTGATGATTTCGGCTTCTGGGTAGAGTGATTGCATATAGGCGATTTGTCTACCAAGGTCGTCTCGTTGCTTGGTTGAACTAACTCGGCAGTAGCAGACAATGGAAGTTCTAGTGGCACCACGGAGGTAGGATTCAACGTTAAAAAGTCTTTGTCCTGCTTCGTTTTTGATGCTTTCGATCTTGCCATTGTCTGCGTACTTCCTTAAAGTGTGTGGGTGCAGTCCCAGTTGTTTGACTGCTTCTCGTAGTGGTACATAAGCCATACCACTATCTTAGCATTTATCAGCATATATAATCTATTATTAGCAAATAACTAGCTATTGGCTAGCCTTTTTTTGCTTTCTTTTTGGTTACACCTGATTTGATTGCAGCTCGCGGTCGTGGGGGTGGGTTGGCTCTGTGGATTCGTCAGCAGTAATTAACGACAGATAACCACGGGTAAACCCATACTTGTATTCTTTATACTCTTTTTTGTCAGCTGATTCCCCAGTCATCAGTGTTATTTCTCAGAGGATGTTTTATAAGTTTTCAACAGGTAATTTTTATCTTAGGGAACACCGGAACAGGGAACACCGGAACACCGGAACAGGGAACACCGGAACAGGGAACACCGGAACAGGGATTAGGGAACAGGGAACACCGGAACACCGGAACAGGGAACACCGGAACAGGGAACACCGGAACAGAGAACACACCGGAAGAAACAAAATCAAGTCCCATTCCCTTGTGAAGGGAATGGGGAGGGTGGGGGTAAAACAATATTTGATACACTAATCATACCTTTTAAAACATCCTCTCAGGATATATTTTTTTATTGCAATTCTATTTACTTTTTATCTCTAAAGGGAGAAAATAACCACTAACTCAATATTGGGAAACCTCTTGAGGGTGCATTCCCAACCCTTGCCAATTCATCGCAGAGTGTAACCGGGGTCAGATGACGCAAGCTTTTAATCGAGTCCAAGAATGGGAACAACGCCGTAACCAAGCTAACCGCTACTACCAGCAAGGCCAGTTTCAAGAATATCTCAATTTTGCCACGGAGAATTTACAGTTAGCTCGATCTATCCCAGACAGAGCTAGGGAAGGCCATACGTTGAATGATGTCGGTTTGGCTTATCTGAGTTGTTGTCAACCTCTACAAGCTTTAGAGTGTTTTGAGCAAGCGCGTTTAGTGGCTGAGGAAATCGGGAACAGGCGATCTGAAGCGATCGCACTGAGTAATCTGGGTTCTACTTACAGCCGTCTGGGGCGATTGTCACGAGCGCTAGAGTATTTTCACGAGGGGTTAGACATCTTTCGAGATTTACAAGATATTCCCGCCGAGGTTTCTACTCTCAATGATGTGGCACTGATTTACACTAAGTTGGGAGAACCTAAGCGCTCTCTGTTGCTACAGTACCAAATTTTGGCTATGCGTCGCTCACTGGGAGATTTTTCTGGGGAAGCAACTACCCTCAATGGTATTGGTTATGTTTACAGCACATTAGGACAGTATGAGCAAGCTTTAGAATTTCTCCAAGCAGCACTCCCGATTCAACGCGCTGTGAAAAATGTGGTGGCCGAAGCTACTACTTTAAATAATATTGCTTCTGTCTATGGTGATTTGGGAGAACCTAAAAAGGCTCTGTTACTCTACTATCAGGTTTTGTTGGCTCGTCGGGCTATGAATGACCGCGCAGGGGAGGGGACAACCCTACATAATATTGGTTTTACCTACGGTATCTTGCGGAATCACCGTCAAGCTATGAAATACTATCAGCAGGCGATCGGCATTTATCAAGAAGTTGGCGATTCTCTCGGAGAAATTTCCGCGCTGCTGAGTATGGGTCAATTTTACGCTAGGACTAAACGCAAAAAGTTAGCCCTCAGTTACTATCACAATGCTCAGGATTTAGCCCATGCGATCGCCTCTGAGCCACTGTTGAAAAAGATCCAGCAGTGTTTGGATGCTCTGTAATTTATTCCCTCCTGACTCAGGAGGGGTTCAAATATAGCCATATGCCAGGAATTAACCTTGTTTTTGGCTATATGGATGGACTATGCGGATTCAGCAAAGCCCAGAAAAGTTTTAGAATATAAAAAACTGAATTTGACCAGAGTGAATCACAGCCGTGAGTCAAAACGGGAAACACCGACAAATCAGCAAGAATATAACCTATTATGCCCTGTTAGGATTGCATCCCTCGGCATCGGTTATTGATATTCGGCGGGCTTATTTGCAACTGAGTAAACAGTATCATCCAGATACTACAGAATTACCTGCTACAGTTGCTACTGCTAAATTTCAGCAAATTAACGAAGCTTACGCTACTCTCAGTAATCCTGAACGGCGTTTAAGTTATGATGTGAAAATCGGCTATTCCCGGTTTGGGGTAATTCAAGCACCAACGGATTTAAACCATCCGGTGGGTAAACCCTACGATTTCTCAAAGTCCATGTATCTCGATGCTAGCGATCGCCCCCTATCAGCAGGAGAAATTTTTGTATTATTTTTCTTGGTCTTAACCCTTGTGGGTTGTGTGTTGGTCGCGATCGCTGTTGCTGTTATTCGTGGTGAAACGAGTATACCTACCCAACTTAGCCAACCACAGATTACCCACATTTCTCAACTCCCGACTCCCGCAGAAATGAAGATTAATTTAAACTTGTAAATTTTTAGTTGTTTTTCTAATTTTCCTATGCTTAGTGCAGATACACCTTTATATAGTCATCCGCTACCACAAATTGAGGAGTGGCTCAGAAACCAAGGCTGTCAACAGGATGAAAGCCAGTTACATTGTTGGCGTGTACAACGCCCGGGTTGGCGAGCTGAACTCTGGCTTGATATTGAGCAAATTACAGTCAGGTATATCAAATCTGGCGAAAATGAGCAAGATATCCAACGCTCGTTTAAATATTCTCTCAGCCGTGAAGATATAGAACAAGCTGTGTTTTCTGGTCCGTAAGATTCTTCTTTAAGGGTAGGTAATTGGTCATGGGTTCAAATACATATCCATGCTCAACTACCTAAAAATTAACCATCTTAGCAATTACTGCTCATATCCAGACTAACTACATCTGGGATTTGACCATGTTTAGCAGATTGTCCGGCGAGAATTTGCTGATAAACTGCTTCATAACCATCGGTCATATGTTGTAGGCTAAAGTGCTGATTAACATACTCTCGGCAAACATAGCGGTCTAACTGCTTTACCTGATCAATAGCTTCAATAAAATCTGCAACTTTATTGCAAAGGAAACCTGTTTTTCCGTGTTTAATGATCTCCACAGTTGACCCTAGTTTCATGGCAATTACCGGTGTACCTGCTGCCATTGACTCTACCATAACTAACCCAAAAGGTTCTCGCCAAGTGATGGGGAAAAGAGTTGCTACCGCACCCCCCATGAGAGCATTTTTTTGGGTATGGTTCGCTTCTCCAAGATACTCAATTTGTTGACCATCTATGTGTGGCTTGACTTCTTGCTCAAAGTATTCTCGGTCAACTGCATCTATTTTACCAGCAATTTTCAAATGCCAACCGGTTTTTTGAGCAATGGCGATCGCTAGGTGTGTACCCTTTTCTGGAGATATCCGACCTAGAAACGCCAAGTATGGCGGATTATCCGGTTGGGGATGAAACTTATAACTATTAACATCAATCCCATTGTAAACCGTTGCTACATAATTTAACCCTAATCTGAGTTCCCTCTGGGACTGGGAAATACTCACAAAAGGTTGATGTTTACCATATTGAAACATTTTTTGATTATCAGGGGTAAAAATCCCGTGCAAGGTGTGAACCGTGGGTGTTTTAATCAGATTGGCATAGGGTAATGCTGAACAGCACACATGGGAATGAATAATATCAAACTCCTTAGCTCGCTCATAGACAAAGCCTAGTTGTAACATTTGGTATATATTAGGTTCCTTGACCTCCGGGTCGAGACGTAAAGCACGGGGATGAACTGATACTAGTTTCGCCAAGGTAATAGAATCTCCCGAAGCAAATAGCGTCACTTCATGTCCCCGTCTAACTAATTCATCGGTTAGTAGTCCTACGACTAACTCTATACCCCCATATGCTAGAGGTGGTACTCTCTCGACTAATGGCGCAACTTGAGCAATTCGCATTACATAACTCCTGCAAAATCAGATGAAAATGACATATCTGTGTGCTGTTTCATAAGTGCCTATAAAGGCTTTGATTAGTACTTTTTAATAAGCACATTAATTTAGATTGTATGTTTCATATCCTATATTTGCTTTCTACCTTAGTAGGGAAATATTGCTTTATTCAGAAGAGGAACTAAGTTATAGATGATTAAAATATCAGGAATCAAATTTTGATAATTTTCTGGAAAATGTTGCTCAAAACAGAGATTTTTTCGGCAAAATTCAATTTATTTAGATAACTTATTGATATTTTTTTTTATGCTGTTATTTTTCTTCACACCAGCCTATAGTAATAGAGAGTTTATCTATCCTTCTCCCATAGGTAGGGGTACAATTCCAGTTGTCATCCCCCAAAAGTATGAAATTATGCCATTGACAATGTTAAGGTTTAATGGTATTAAAAACACATTGTGGATATAGCAATCCTAAATGATTCATGAACAATTTCTGTTCGGTGTGTTCCCTGTTCGGTGTGTTCCCTTTCCTCACTGATAATTTTTCAAGTCAAATAGGATGACTATATTGATCGCAAAAAAAACAGTTAGACTGGAACCGCTCGGTTATCAAGAGTATTTGTAGCGATTATAACAACCTACTTAGAGAATTTTTTGTCGCTGCAGAAAATAATTGCAGGCTGATATCAATGGTGTGAGTATTCTGCTTTTGATCACAAAAAATAACCGGCATTATGTACAGAATTAACAAAATAAAGCACCCTTGACAAATTCAAGCCCTTTACAATATCATTGCTGTTGTGATCAAAATATCTCATTTCAAGACTAAGCCTATTTAAATAGGAACTATAACAGAAAACAGAATAAAATTATAAAATTTATGCATTTGTATCTTGCCCTAAAAGTATATATGCATAGGCAATTTTATTCAAGGTTACTGTTCTAAATACGTATTCTGAATTTGATATTATTGGGGCTAAGTTTGGATAAGATGCTATTCCCTCCTCATTATGCAAATTTGCCAAAATCCCAATTGCTCTAATCCATTCAACCCTGAAGACAATAGATTTTGCATGAGTTGCGGACACAGTAACTTTGGCAAACTTCTGAGGAATCGCTATCGCGTATTGAGGCTTTTAGGAGAAGGTGGATTTAGCAGAACTTATGAAACTGAAGACGTAGATAGACTAAATGCTCCTTGCGTCATCAAACAATTTTTTCCTCAATTTCAAGGAACAATCCAACGTAATAAAGCAGCACAATTTTTCAAAGAAGAGGCATTTCGGTTGTATGAACTCGGAGAAAATCATACTCAAATACCGAGATTATTAGCTTATTTTGAACAAGGTTCTAGTTTGTACCTTGTGCAAGAATTTATACAAGGTAAGACTCTGTTAGAAGAGGTTCAGCAAAAACCTTTTAGTGAAGAGCAAATTTACCAACTTTTAACTGATTTATTACCAGTTATCCAATTTATTCATGGTGCTAACGTTATCCATAGAGATATCAAACCAGACAACATTATCCGCCGCGAAAGTGACGGTAAACCCGTATTAATTGATTTTGGTGGTGCGAAGCAGGTAACACAAACAACCTTAGCTCGACAGGCGACGGTTATTTATACCATTGGTTATGCTCCTTCTGAACAAATGGCTGGATTTCCTTGTCATGGGAGTGATTTATATGCTTTGGGTGTAACTTGTGTGCGTCTGTTAACCCAATGTTTACCAATACAAAATACCTATGGACAGATCCATGATCCTCTTTATGATGCCATGAATGGTAATTGGTTATGGCAAGAAGAATTACGGAAAAAAGGGATGTATATCAACGATGACTTAAGCCGTATTTTAAATAAATTGTTGAAACATCTAGCTAGTGAAAGATATCAATCGGCTTCGGAAGTGCTAAAAGATTTACAGGATAGTAAAAAATCTGTTGTTGAACCAAAAATTAGCGAAATTATTTTACCTCAATTAATTCGATTACCATCCCTAGCAAAACAAATAAAACCCTCATTACCGCCTTTGCAAACTTTTAAATTTGAAGTAGTGACGGTAGATACAGCAGGTAGAGAAGTCAACCGCGATTTACCCACGGCTAAATTTTTTACCGAAAAATTAAACGAAATAGTCACACTGGAAATGGTTTTAATTCCCGGTGGTAGTTTTATGATGGGTTCCCCTGAATTTGAAGGAGATGCTGACGAACGCCCTCAACACAAAGTTACTCTCAAACCATTCTTTATGGGGAAATTTCCCATAACTCAAGGTCAATGGAAAGCTGTAACGGGTTTACCTGAAGTCAAACAAAGCTTAAACCCACATCCCTCGAAATTTAAAGGAGCTAATCGGCCTGTAGAAAACGTATCTTGGTACGAGGCTGTAGAATTCTGCGCTAGACTCTCAGAAAAAACCGGACGTAAATATCGGTTACCTAGTGAATCTGAATGGGAATACGCTTGTCGCGCTGGAACTACTACATCTTACCACTTTGGCGAAATGATTACCACTGATTTAGTTAATTGTAGTGGGGATAGTTATGGTATGGATGTAAAAAGCAAATACCGCAAGGAAACAACCGATGTGGGCAGTTTTGGCATCGCCAACGCCTTCGGATTGTATGATATGCATGGGCAGGTGTGGGAGTGGTGTGGTGATACTTGGCATAATAACTATTGTGGCGCGCCTGGGGATGGTAGTGTGTGGGAGGCTGGTGGTGACTTTCATCGTCGCCTATTGCGTGGGGGTTCTTGGAATTTTGCAGCCGAACTTTGTCGCAGCGCTAGTCGTAGCTGGAATGAGTCTGATGGTGGTTTGAGGATCTGCGGTTTTCGCGTGGTATTTTCTCCATGAATTGTGATTAATATGACTGTACCTGATAATTTGTATGTCTAATAATCAATGTCTGAATATTATTCAAACGACAGATATTGTAGATTTTATTCCGCTTTTAAAAGAGTTGGAGTTTGGGGATCAATTTAGTTTAGCTATGTTGAGGTGGTGTGGTATTGGCCAGCATGATGCCACTATTAGTTTCTGGGAGGTATATATTGCTAAGTTGGCGGCTGAATCAATCGGTGTTATGGGTCTTTATCAATTAAGTGATAGCCCCTCTCATGTTGTGTGGATGGGATGGTTTGGCTTGCGTCCACAGTTTTGCAGACAAGGACGGGGAACAATGATGATGGATAGGTTAATCGAGTATGCAGGGAGTTTTAAATTTCAAGAACTGTGGGTTTTTACCAATTATGATAATTTTGCAGCTATCTCGTTTTACGAAAATTATGGTTTTTTGCGCTTAGGTGAGGCTGTTGATATTTGTCCGGGTAAAACCCATGATTTATCAGACGTAATTTTGAGATATAGCTGGTAAAGTTCTCTGGAAACCACTTATTTGGGTTTAAACTTGACTGTAGAAAGTGCTAGTGCTAGGTGGATGGGAGATATGTTAACTAAACGCAAAAGTCGCAGCATTGCCGCTATTTTGGCTTTATCCGGTACGCTGACTATTTCAGGGTTACATAAGTTTTATTTGGGACAACCTTTTTGGGGTGTGTTGTATGTTTTGCTTTCCTGGACACCTATCCCTAAGATAGCAAGTGCTATTGAGGCGGTGTGGTATTTGGCACAGGATGAAGGGGCTTTTGATCGTCATTTTAATTTGGGTAGGTCAGCAGTGAATAATCCCATTTCTACAGGTAATCAGGTACAAGATATGGCTAAGGCTATGCGGGAGTTGGATACTCTGCGCCAAGATGGATTGATTTCTGAGTACGAATTTGAGCAAAAGCGCCGCCAGCTGCTAGAACAAATTTCTTGATGTCAGCAACAAATATGAACTGGCTACCTTTAAACCCTAAGTTACAAAAACTCCGCGCTAAACTCCTCAATGACCCTTATTATCGATTACAGTCCGGGGAGGAAATTGGTCTGGCGGTAAAATTGGGAATTCGCATTGATGCTAATCAAGCAACTGTAGACGATTGGTTACGCTTACCTGGTCTGTCCATTCACCAAGCGCGATCGCTTGTGGAACTTTCGCGCTCTGGTGTTAAATTTTATTGTATTGAAGATGTGGCGGCGGCTTTAGCTATGCCAATACAGCGATTAGAACCATTAGCGCCGCTACTGAGTTTTATTTACTATGATAATGAATCTCTAGATTATCCTCACCAGTTAGTTAATCTGAATACTGCCACCGTTGAGCAATTATTGCAAATTCCCTGGATGGATGTGTCTCTGGCGGAGGCGATAGTCCAAAATCGTCTATCAGCTGGGAGTTACCCGAACTTGGCGGATTTTCAGCGGCGCTTGGAGCTACCGGGTGAGGACATCGCCAAGCTGATGTATTTTCTCAGGTTTTGAGTCAAATTAAGCCTATGCGATCAAGGGGCCAAAAGCGAAATGCTGCGCGACCGATGATATTTTGTCTGGGTAAAAAACCCCAGTAGCGAGAGTCGTTACTATCGTTACGGTTATCTCCCATGACAAAATATTGATCTTGTGGAATTTGTACGGGGGGAAATGGCTGATTTGCGGGTTCGGCAATGTAGTCTTCTTTTAAGGGTTGACTGTCGAGGTAAACTTGACCGTTACTGACTTTGAGGATTTTACCAGGGATACCAATGATGCGCTTAATAAAGGCTTGGTCTTGGGGATATCCCCGGCGTTGTAGTTCTGCTGGGGGCTGAAAAACGATAATATCTCCCCTGGTGGGAGGGTGAAAACGGTATGAGAGTTTTTCTACCACTAAGCGATCGCCTGTATGTAAGGTAGGTACCATGGAGTCTGATGGTATATAGCGGGGTTCGGCGATAAATATTCTAATGATCACTGCTAAACATAGGGCGATGGCTATGAGAGTTAAATTTTCTTGCCAACTGCTCCATCCTTTTGATGAGGTAGTGGCTGGTTTGGTATCACTTTCGCGAACATTCATAAAGATTTGAGCTAGTTTAAATGGTGGGACAAATATAGCAAAGGCTTCAGGTTTGGGAAGTCATGTTTTCACACAGACCTCTGTTTGTTGCAGCACCTAAAATAATTGTGACAATTTTTCTAAGCATAAAAGGTCTATTAATTTCTAGATTAAGGTGGAAACATGAGGAAAATCTGAGTAATGGTTAGCATTTTTGAATTGGTAAGAATCAGATGACTACTATGAAGTCTAGGTTATGGCGTTTTTCCGGCACTGCATTGACAACAGTTTCCTTGGTTTTCTTGACGGGTGCTTCAGCTGTTGAGAGCAAAAATCAGGATTTAGAACTGAGAATTGGCATTGTGCAACGATTTGGGGAGGATCCTCAAGTTAAGTTGCAACTGGAACCAACACCAGGCGATCGCTTACAGCTAAGATTTACAGCAGGTAATCAGGAAAAAACCCTAGTTACCCAAAACCCAGTCAAGCTAGAAACAGTCATGGAGTCCTTACCGAAGCTTGAGGTGGAGGAGGTAGTAGTTTTAGGCACGTACCGCACCTTTGAAACTGCAGAAGACAGTGCCAAAAGTTGGCGTTCCCGGGGAATAGAGGTGGAAATAGCCCAACCGGAAAGGTGGCAAGTTTGGGCGAAACGGGATGTTTATAATACTCCCTTACTGCGACGTTTACTATTCCAGAGTGTGCGGACTGCTGGAAAGGAGATGGCATATATCGACACTAAGATTTTACCAGAAGTACCCAGAGTTACTTGGGAAGTCAACGGCAAGCGTTACAGCCCAAATCATTTAGAAATTAGCACAAATAAACAATTAATTCGAGTCAGAAGAGGGGAGAAACTGGAAAATAATCGTTTATATCCAGGAAGACTGACTTTACAGCCCAACGCCTATGGTACATATACTTTAGTGAATGAAGTAGCTTTAGAAAGCTATTTGCGTGGGGTTGTACCTCACGAAATTGGTATAAATGCGCCCACTGCAGCGGTAGAAGCCCAAGCAATTCTCGCCCGCACTTATGCTTTAAGGAATTTGCGGAGGTTTGTCACTGATAACTATCAATTGTGTGCGGATACTCACTGTCAAGTTTATTATGGTTGGAGTGGAACCGCACCCAGTACCGATCAAGCGATCGCCGCTACCAGGGGGATGGTTTTAACGTATAATAATCAGCTAGTGGATGCCCTGTATTCTTCCACTACCGGGGGCGTTACTGGCTACTTTAGTGATGTTTGGAATGGTGAAGATCGTCCTTATTTGCGCCCGGTAGTAGATGCTGCGACCAACTTGTGGGATTTATCTTTAAAGAGTTTAGCTGATGAAACCAACTTTCGTGAGTTTATTAATCGCCGGGAAGGATTTAACGAAAGTACCTGGAATACCTTTCGTTGGCACAAGGAGACTCCCATTGATGATATTAACCGACTGTTACAAAGATTCCTGGAAATCAAAAATAGTCCCTATGCCAAATTTAACACCGTTGAGGCTATGTCTATAGTCAAGCGTAGTCGCAGTGGGAGGATTCTGGAACTGAGGGTGAAGACAGATATCGGCACTTTTACCCTGGAGAAAGACGAGATTCGTAGCGCTTTTGCTGCTCCCAGAAGTACCCTGTTTTATATAGAACCCCTCAATAAAGGTACAGCAGATTTATGGGGATATGCTTTTATTGGTGGTGGACTGGGCCATGGGGTTGGTTTAAGTCAGACCGGGGCGCAAAATTTAGCTAAATTAGGTTGGTCAAATTCGCAAATTTTACAATTTTATTACCCCGGTACTCAAATTCAAACTCTTAATACTAACATCCAATTTTAGCTTTACTCCTGCATACTCCTGCTGTTGCAGGAGTATGTCACACGGTGAACCCTTAGTACAACTCTTCTTCTTTGTGGGTTTCGACGGTACAGTCAGAACTTGGTTTAGCAACGCAGGTGAGCACATATCCGGCTTCAATCTGCTCATCGTCTAGGAATGACTGATCAGATTGGTCAACAGTACCGCTGACAATTTTACCAGCACAGGTTGAGCAAGCACCAGCACGGCAAGAAAAGGGCAAGTCAAAACCAGCTTCTTCGGCCGCGTCAAGAATAAAGGTATCTTCGTCGCAGTTAATTGTTTCGTTAAAGCCTTCAGCTTCATTAATTAATGTGACTTTGTAAGTAGCCATTTAGTTATCCTCTCTTGTTGATAGCGCGTACTAAGCAGATTGTAATTCTTCTTCTTTGTGAGTTTCAATTGTGCAGTCTGAGGCTGTGTCAGCAACACAGATCAAGACATAGCAGATTGTAATTCTTCTTCTTTGTGAGTTTCAATTGTGCAGTCTGAAGTTGGGTAAGCAACACAGGTCAAGACATATCCCTGGTCGATGGTGTCGTCGTCTAGGAATGATTGGTCAGACTGGTCAACAGTACCGCTGACGATTTTACCACCACAGGTGGAGCAAGCACCAGCACGGCAGGAGTAGGGCAAGTCAATACCGGCTTCTTCGGCTGCATCGAGAATATAGGTATCGTCGTCACAGTCAATTGTGGTGTTTAAGCGTTCGGCTTCATTAATTAATGTGACTTTGTAAGTAGCCATTGAGTTATCCTCTCTTAATTTGAACGGCAGTATAAGTGATCCTGAATTGAAGCATAAGGCTATCTTTATGGGATGAGCCGCCGGTTCTCCACTGCTTCAATTCTGATACTACGGGAAAAATTGCCGGTTTGAACTCAAAATCAACCCCGATTAGTAATGAAGTTTAGTTATTAAATAAATATAAGTTTATTTTATGTGTTTCCTGTTCCGGGGTGCAAATATCGTACCTTCAGCCCAGGAGCAAAAACACAACTGTAAGGATCATGTATAATTCATAAGGCAGCTTTGGAAACAGCAAAAGTGCGTGTAGGCTTAGTTGGTACGGGATATGCAGCAAAATTACGGGCTGAAGCATTGATTGGTGATCAGCGAAGCAATCTAGTAGCGATCGCAGGTCATCAGCCAGAAAATACAGCCGCCTTTGCCCAAAAATATCAGACAGAAGTGTTAAGTGATTGGGGAAAACTAGTAGAACGTGAAGATATTGATTTGGTGGTGATTGCGACAATTAACCGCGATCATGGTGCGATCGCTCGTGCGGCACTTTTACAAGGTAAACACGTAATTGTCGAATATCCTTTGTCTGTAGATGTGACGGAAGCTGAGGAGTTAATCACCCTAGCCAAATCCCAAAATAAACTCTTACACGTTGAACACATAGAACTTTTAGGTGGCTTACATCAAGCTGTACGGGAGAACTTAGGTGAAGTTGGCGATATTTTTTATGTGCGCTACAGCACCATTAACCCACAGCATCCGGCACCCCGCAGATGGACTTATAACCATGAATTGTTTGGTTTTCCTTTAATTGGCGCTTTATCTCGGTTACATCGTCTCACCAATTTATTTGGTAAGGTCTTGGCAGTCAACTGTCATCAGCGATATTGGCAAACAGAAGCGGACTACTATCAAACTTGTTTCTGTATCAGTCAACTGTGCTTTGAAAATGGACTGTTAGCACAAGTTGTTTATGGTAAAGGTGAAACCCTTTGGGAAGCAGAACGGAAACTAGAAGTTCACGGCGAAAAGGGTGGTTTAATTTTTGATGGCGATGGGGGAGTGTTGATTAAGTCTGGGGGACAAACACCTATAGAAGTTGGCACTCGTCGGGGTTTATTTGCTAAAGATACAAGTATGGTGTTAGATCATCTTTTTTATGGCACTCCTTTGTACGTCACCCCAGAAGAAAGTTTATATGTCCTTCAGGTGGCTGATGCTATCCAAAGAGCTGCACAGACGGGTTTAACTATCTTTATGAAAGATTCAGCCGACGAAAATTTATGAAAACTCAACCAATTGTGATTTTATCTACACGGGAAATTGAAAAAATGCGTCAAGCTGGACGCTTGGCGGCCCAATTATTACAGCACCTGGAACCCATGGTTAAGCCGGGGGTAAGTACTCTGCAATTGAATGATGAAGCGGAACGCTGGACACAAGCCCACGGAGCCAAGAGCGCACCTCTGGGTTATAAAGGTTATCCTAAGTCAATTTGTACTAGTGTAAATGAGGTGGTCTGTCATGGTATTCCTAACGCCAAGCAAGTCCTGAAAAACGGGGACATTATTAATATTGATGTCACACTGATTGTTGATGGTTACCATGGTGATACGTCTAAAACTTTCTTTGTGGGTACTCCTTCCCCCAAGGCGCAGCATTTAGTGGAGGTGACGGAAGAATGTCGCCGTCTGGGTATTGCTGAGGTTAAACCGGGGGCAAAAATTGGGGATATTGGCGCTGCTATTCAAGAGTATGCTGAATCACAAGGGTTTTCTGTGGTGCGGGACTTTGTGGGACACGGGATTAGTAATATTTTCCACACAGCGCCAGATATTCCCCACTATGGGACTAGGGGGAAGGGTAAACGTCTGCGACCAGGTATGGTGTTTACTATTGAGCCGATGATTAATGTCGGTACTTGGGAGGTTGAGGTGCTTAGTGATGGTTGGACTGCTGTGACTCGCGATCGCCAACTTTCCGCCCAATGTGAACATACTCTGGTGGTGACAGAAACGGGGGTAGAAATTCTGACTCGGACTGATTGAGATAGTCCCACGGCTTTAAGCTGTGGGATTCCCTGAGATTAAATGTTTAAATCTTGCAAAGCTAAACGAATTTGCTCTATACGTCTGCGGTTGACACCTAAATCCGATTCTCCCACACGAGATGCAGAACGGGTATGAATCACTGGTTCATCACTGGGTAAATAAAATTCTACATCATCCACAAATTTAAAAATCCGGCTTTTGGAAAGAGCATGAATGTAATTATCTGTCTGTTCTATCACTTCTGTCCTGGGAACAACATTGAGGACTTTAAGTAAGGTTTTTCTGGCTGTGT
Source organism: Anabaenopsis tanganyikae CS-531 (assembly GCF_029891675.1). Classification (NCBI taxonomy): domain Bacteria; kingdom Bacillati; phylum Cyanobacteriota; class Cyanophyceae; order Nostocales; family Nodulariaceae; genus Anabaenopsis; species Anabaenopsis tanganyikae. Next base: position 446 of record NZ_JANQDF010000076.1, on the reverse strand, counting down.
CTCGGTCTACATGATAGGTGATGGGGTCAATGGCGTGTTTAGCATCGGCCTTTTGGCTGACAACACAGTTATTGCTGGGGGGACAAGGACTAAGTTGACCATTTTTAACTCCTAAGGTGGAAGTATCAGCCCAACTATTGCCGGTAAAGATTATACCAGTCATGACGGTGCAGAGAATCACCGTAGTGATCCGCCGCAGGAGTTTGTGGGTGAGATTGGCTAGCAGATAAGACATGTTGACATATTTACCGACCTTGAAGGTCGGTGATTCTTGACAGTTCACAGTAACTCGCTGCCGAAACAGTCTTACAGTCACTCCCTGTCCATTTTAGGTCGTGCCGATGCCCCATGCCGACCATTTCTATGTTCTTAGCAGCATTCTCATCTCTGTCTGCAAGAGTGTTGCAATTCAAGCACAACACTGAGCGAACAGACAAATCAATCTT
>NZ_JANQDF010000075.1:0-37105 GCF_029891675.1 Anabaenopsis tanganyikae CS-531 | reverse complement strand
CGCGATATTTCTCTTAAGATTTACAAGAAAGACTACCGCTATCATTGCTTGGTTTTCGCGTTGGCAATAGTCTTAATTCAATACTTGATATCGTAGGATTATATATCAAGTGGGCGATTTTCTTAACTCACTTATGTCAATGCTTGTAAACACAAGTATAGTTTTGTCCATAAAATAGTCAGCTTATGACTAGCTCACTAGCAAACTGACAAAAGCCCAGCACCCAAGAAACAAACCTGGCGCAACTCAGATCACCAAGGTCAGGATTAACCAAATTAATTGCAGATATCATACTCAAACATATCACTCCCCAAAGCTACACAGCCAGTTTCAACAGGGTAAGAAATAAAATTTAACATTCCGATAAATAAGTATATTTTTGAACTAAAAAATTATGATCACAATTACCTGAATAACAGGTTAAAATCCCCCAAGAGGGCATTGTAAAAGCCAGAGAAATTATGTTTTCTGTTAATGTGATCCTGTAATTACATTATTTGGCTGTGTAATTATACACATTTAATACATTCATACAGAGTAGATAATGCATATTCCTGATGGATTTATTTCAATTCCCGTAGCTGGGGCTACAAGTTTAGTAAGTGCAGTAGCATTGGTGATCGCCTGTAAGCGATCGCAAGAAGAGCTAGGGATGCGTAGCGCCCCTATACTCGGCTTAACCACAGCTTTTATTTTCGCCGCCCAGATGGTCAATTTTCCCGTAGCTGGGGGTACAAGTGGTCACTTATTGGGGGGAACCCTAGCAGCCATAGTTTTAGGTAGTCCCTGGGCTGCAATGTTATCCATGTCCACAGTTTTCATCATTCAAGCTGTACTATTTGCCGATGGTGGCATCACCGCACTGGGAGCTAATATTTTCAATGCGGCAATCATTAGTGTTTGGGTCGGCTGGGTATTAACCCAAACTATACAAAGACTCCTGGGAGGCTCCAAGGGACGCTTACCCCTAGCAGCTGGTATTGCGGCGGCTATCAGTATCATAGTAGTAGCCATAGTTTGCGCCCTACAGTTAGCTGTTTCCGGAACAGCACCCATTAACATAGTCTTACCAGCGATGACAGGTGTACATATTCTGATTGGGATTGGTGAAGGTCTGATTACAGGCGGTGTCTTGGTTTACCTAGCTAAAGCCAGACCAGACTTACTACCAGGAGAGCAGCAACAGTTTCAAGCTTGGTTAGTCCCTGTGGTTACTATTTTCTTGATTGCTGGAGTCTTATCTTTGGTAGCTTCAGGCTGGCCTGATGGTTTGGAAAAAGTGGCTGAGGATTTAGACTTTATCGGTTTAGCCGACGAAGTGCGAGTACAAGTATCAACGCCTTTTGCTGACTACGAACATGAATCTTTAGGATTGATTGGTACTAGTATTGCCGGACTTCTGGGGGCTATAGTCAGCTTTGGTGCGGCTTTTGGCATTGCTAAAGTGGTAAAACCCAAAAATGCTTAAACTTGCTTTGCCTTTGCGTTTGCATTTGTCCTTAGTAATTGTTGTGGGGACAGCCTTACTACAGTACAATGCTTGGCTGTGCTTGGGAATATATGGGGCGATCGCTCTTGTTTGGGTGGTATTTTTGCGCGTACCCATTCCCCAACTAGCAGGAATACTCGGTATTGAATTAATTTTCCTCTCATTCATGGCCTTACCCATGGGGTGGGAAAGAGCCAGTTTTTTATTGCTACGTTCCCTTATTTGTCTGGTTACCATGAATAGTTTTTTATTAACCTTACCCCCCCATAGTTTTGCCATTGCCCTCAAAAGCCTACCCGTACCTGCACCAATTAAGGCTAATTTATTATTAACTGGGCAGTACCTGGAAATTGTACTGGATGAAGTCACACGGATGCAGCGTAGCGCTCAACTGCGGGGTTTAAATGGTAAGCCAGCATGGTTACGCTATACTAATGCTGCGATGATTGGAGCCTTATATCTTAGGAGTTTAGACAGAGCAGAGCGAGTTTATGCTGCCATGGTCATTCGTGGTTACAATGGACAGTTACCTGTAGAGGCGATATTCAAACCAAAACAGCGTTTTTTGGTGTTGTTCGCTTTTACCCTAGCATCTGGCTTGACCATAAGTTCTTACAATTTAGTGCGGGTATTTTGAAATCTTTGACATTTGATTCCCAACTTTCCACACATCACCCCCGCCCCACTGTCATTGAGGTGGAGAATCTGGTATATGCATACGGTAACCAGAAGCCAGTCTTAGAAAATGTTTCTTTTTCTTTGAATGCAGGCGATCGCGTAGGGTTAATGGGTGCTACTGGTTCGGGTAAAAGCACATTATTAGAAAACCTGATCGGCTTAAAACAACCCCATGGGGGGAAAATCTTAATTAATGGTATTCCCTTAGAACCAAAAACCCTTCCCCAGCTAAGGCGTAATATCGGTTTTGGCTTTCAAGATGCCAATGACCAACTATTTATGCCCACTATCTTAGAGGATATTACCTTTGGACCGCGTAATTACGGTATTCCCCCGTCTCTAGCTATTGACCGAGCCAGGGAATTATTAGCAAATTTTGGTTTAGAAGCCTACGCTCACCGTTCCTGTCACGAACTTTCGGGAGGACAAAGACGACTGGCTGCAATAGCTGCGATTTTAGCCCTAGAGCCACAAATTCTGATTTTAGATGAACCAACTAACGGACTTGATCCCGCATGGCGACGGCACTTAGCACAAGTATTGTTGAACTTGCCTGTGCAGGTGATGTTAATTGCCTCCCATGAGTTACATTGGTTGGGGAAAGTGACTCAACGTGCTTTAGTCTTGTCTGGTGGAAGTATTCAATTAGATACTAAGATTCAAGGGTTGTTAGAAGACGGAGAGACTTTAACCCAGTTGGGTTTACCAGTTGATTGGTGATACGCTAGCGATCCGCCACGCTATAGCGCAGCGTGGCGGGGTTCCATACCTATTAATAAGTGAGGTTTTACTATTCATATAGTACCTATTTACCTGCAATCTGCTGTATGATTGACAAATAACGGTGGGGTATTTTCTGTGTGGCGTAAGTTGATTGTGATTGCAACCGTTAGTCTGATTTTTACTCCACTGCTGAGTAGTTGTGAGGATCAATTTACCCAATGTCAGCGACTAATTCAGGTGGTGAATGTTGGGAACTCTTTAATTGAGCCAAATAAAGGAGAGCAGGTAGTAACCAGCTTGCAACTCTCAAGGGATTTGCAAGTGATTACTAAGTCTTTAAAACGACTAAATTTATCAGACCCGAATCTGAAGGAGTTTCAAAGCAGCTTTGCCCAGATATTTGATAATCTTAGTCAAGCGATCGCCAAAGCATCTCAGGCTCTTGGTACAACTAAAAATGCCGCAGCATCGCCAGCAAGTAGGGAACAAATCCAAAAAGCGAGAACAGAAATTGATAAATCTTTGACATTAGCCGCTGAAACTGCAGGGAAAAAATCAGATGCTTTAGCAGCAGAATTAAATAAGTACTGCCAACTGTTTAAGTAAATATACATATCGTAATGTCTCCTTTGCATCGCTACGTCGCGGCTGTAATTTTATCGTCTCCTAGGAAAAATTAGTAATCTTTCAAACTAACCGTTTATCTATCTCAAAAAAAGTCTGTATCATACTTAAGTCAAAAGCAAGATGAAAATTAATCAAACCTGTTGTGACATGAAATCAGCTTGATTAGTTTCTTTTGACTAGGAGTTCAACAACAGTGCCAATATTATCCCATGATGAACTCAAAATTTTAGTCGATAATCCCCAAAGTCCCTGTGTTTCTTTGTATATGCCTATGCAAAAAGCAGGCCCAGAAATTCGACAGAATCCCATTCGGTTTAAAAATTTAATCCGTGAAGCTGAGGAACGTTTATGTGCCATCGGTATTCGTCATACTCAAGCCATTGATTTCCTCCAACCAGCAAGGGAACTTGATACAACGGATTTTTGGGAAAACCAAGACAAGGGACTAGCAATTTTTATCTCTCCCCAGATGTTCCGCTATTATCGTCTACCAATGGAGTTTCAAGAATTGGTAGTTGTTGGCGAGCGTTTCCATCTTAAGCCATTACTGCATTTAATCAACAATGATGGTAAGTTTTATCTTCTAGCTCTGAGTCAAAAAGATATCAGACTATTTGAGGGAACTGGCTACAGTCTTGAGGAGGTGGAAGTACCAAATATGCCAGAGAGTATAGATGTAGCTCTCCTAGAGGAGAATATTCAAAGAGGGGTACAACATCGTATTGGTACACCCACCAGGGGAACCGCTAGTTCTTTTCTACAACCTGGCGATGTTCATGGACAGGGAAGTCCTGACCGAGATCAACATCAACAAAGTATCTTGCAATTTTGTCACATTGTAGATCGGGCAGTACACGAGACAATCCGGGGGGACAATTCTCCGTTATTATTGATGGGGGTTGAATATTTGTTTCCCATTTATCAACAGGCAAATACTTATCCTTACTTCCTCGCAGAAAGTATTACTGGTAACCCGGAACTTATGAAACCGGAAGAATTGCATCAACAGGCTTGGCCTATTGTTGAACCTTTGTTTCGGCAAAATCAGGAGTCAGTTGTGGCACTTTATCAACAACTAGCTGGTACTGGTACAACTTCTAGTGATATTAAAGAAGTTATCTGTGCGACTTATTGCCAAAGGGTTGATTCTATATTAGTGCCGATGGATATGCAAATTTGGGGCAAATTTAATCCAGATACCATGAATGTAGATTTACACTCAGAACCAGAGCCAGATGATCAAGATATGTTAGATTTGGCAGCTATTCAGACATTGACAAATGGTGGTAAAGTATACACTATGGAGTCAGAACAAATGCCTAATAGTACAGCAGTAGCAGCTATTTTCCGTTATTGATATTTTTGTGGTGTTTTTTGACTTTCTTAAATAAAATCAAAAAACACCCATGTTTGGTAATTTTTTTTGACTTGATTCTCAACTTTTAAATTTCCTATTTCAGTTGAGGTATACCAGTGAAAGTTGTGGTGCTTGAGACTACAATACAACCTTCAAGGCTTGTTCAATAATATCGATATACTCCTCTACTCCATAAAGACGATAGGCAATTGTATCAATTTGATTTCTGATTTCAAGTTGTCTTAATAAAACTGTTTCCAATTCTGATATACCAAGTTCTTGCCTAACTCTTTGCTCAATAACTTCTAAAGCCCGAAGATTACTAAACCTATCGATATCATAACGATTAACTTTCAAAACATCAAAGGCTGCATTGACCAAATTTCCGGCTTCACGAGACAACTTTCGTTTATTACGAAAAGATGAATCAAACTCAGTGAGATAAATCAGCCTTGCTAAAAGATATCGGCGCAAGTGTGGTATGCGAATACTCACACGAGCTATTTCTATCCATTCACGATTTCCCTCTTGCCAATCTTCATCATCGGTCACTTCGCCCCAAATAACATATCCATCGACACTCGCCTGTATTTGCAATTTTAATAGATGTCCTTCTCGATGAGGATGAGAACTTTCCCACTCAATGTCAGTAGCATAATCTCCAGTCAATCTGTGATATTCGTTTAACGATACTTCTTGATAAGTAACTCCTGAAGCTTTAGATTGGTAGGTGGTAACAATTTGGTAACGATTTTGCCAAATCTGATGAGCTTCACGACTTAACTGTACTAAAGTTTGGTAATCACTATTACTTTCAGGTTCCTTCAACTGGGGAATTGGCAAATCACCAACTTGATTTTCAAAGTATTCAAACATCCTTGTACTGGTGAGTTTTCCTAAACCACCTAATGCTGTGTAACGGAACTCAAGAACTTTAGAATTAAGTAAAGCTGTCAGAAAATATAGTCTAGTAATTATTGGATTATCTGAATCGTAATCATATATATCTCTTAAAAATATAGCAGTAGTATCTGTTAAACCTGCCAAATTACCTTCTAAATCAATGCTAAACCTATTATTACTCGCACGATATGGACATAGAATTTTAGGGCGGAAATGAAAATGTTGGTCTTTACGCCTTGATCTTTGTAAAGCATACCACTGACAACTTCCTTGTTTATATGCTGCTCTTTTTTCCAACTTACCTCTATTTTCGAGCAAATACTTTTGAATTGGTTCTGGTAAATCTTCAAAGCTGTTACTGTTTTCAACATATAACAAATAAGAATTATCGGGAACAAATCCATAAGCAAAAATTCCAGAATTTTTCACAATTGGGGTGAGTATATCTAGTATATCTTCAGAAAATTCAAAACTAAAGCCATGAGTAGGTGCAAAAACACTGTTTTCTCCTGTTTGAATACCCTGTTCAACTAAGTCACATTCAGGTAAATCTCTGAGTTTGACTCCTTGAGAATCAATTATGGCGAAAATTTCATTATATGGCGATATACTCCAACGAGATGAATTTAAGGTTTGTTGTAGAAGTTCTACTGTGTTAACAGAATTTTCAGGAAACTTGTTCAGAGGATTATCTGAACCTAATACAGATTTGACATCGGCAAAATTGATCACATTTTCGACATAAAATTTTAGTTCATTGCTTGATATATCCTTATTAATTAAAGAAATTATACAAGTAGCAATTCCAGCCCTAAATACTTTATGACCTAAAAAGTCGATTATACTTTCAATTTTGGTTTTGCGGCTGAGAAAATCTCTCAACTTCGAGGATTTATCACCTTGGATGAAAGAACGTGAAACAATGTAAGTCAGCCGTCCTTGATCACGTAACAATTCAAATCCCCATTTAATAAAATAGAACAATATATCTGTTTTATCAGTATAAATATCAGGGTATGCATACCTGAGCCATTTTAATTCTAGGGCATTTCTACCAAAGATGGCATCAACGTTAAAATAGGGAGGATTACCAATTGCAGCAAAAAACCCTTGTTCTGCTGCTGGTAATTGTGGATCAAATATATGAGGAAATTCAACATACCAGTTAAATGGGCGTTTAATAACAACTTCTTCTAAGGCACTTTCTAATGTCATTAGTTCAGATTTAACTCTGGCTAATTCGGCAGTTGTCCAATCTTCTAAATTTTTTTCAGTCCATTCATCTAAGTTTTCAGGATTGATAGCGTCTGTTAAAAAAGAGCGAATTAGTCCTAATTCTTTGATATTAGCTTCTCTATGTTTGATCAAATGCACTACTGATTGTATACTTTCATCACTAGCGAAAAAGGCAGTTAAAACAGGATTAATCTGCTGATTGATTGATGTAATACTAGTTTCCAAATTAGTAACTGCTTGATTTCTTTCTATTTCAGTTTGATTAGTATCTCTAGCATTTCTGGCTAAATCTGCGGCTCTTCCTAGTGAATCCTGAAATGGTGCTAAATTTGCGGGAGAATATATTAAACTATCTCCAACTCTAATATTTAAAGTTAGTGCAGGAAGATGAGAATATATAGACCCACCGCGTCTACCATATTCATCAGGACGCGATCGCAATAATTTTGTCCAGAGTGACAGTTTTGCTAATAACACAGCTTGGGGGTCTCTATCTACCCCATGGAGCATTCTGACGATGATCTGTTCTTCAGGATTAATAATTGGTTGTACTGATACATGACTAAATAAATCAAAGTTGTCAGGTATCTTAGCTGTTGCACAAGCTTGATTATAACGTTTAATTTCACCCAGTATATAATCGAATGCACCTAAAAGAAATGAACCAGAACCACAAGCAGGGTCAATTATTGTCATGTCTAAGACTGAACTTGCAAATGCATAAGCTTGATGAAAGTCTCCTACTTCCAAAAAACCAATGGCCGCATCAATTTTAGGCTTAATTGAAGGTTGTAGAGTTTGATATACAATACGATTAACAATATAGTCAGGAGTATAGAAAATTCCTTCGCGCTTGCGGGTTTGTTGATTTTCTAAAATTTTGACAACATCGCCCACCAGAGTTAATTGATGGGCTAGAAACTGTTCATAAGCAGTACCTAAAATATCCTGTGTTAGAGTGGTAAAATCATAGTTGTAAATTGAGCGATAGGTTGTTAAATTTCCTGTAATTGTATCAAGTATACCCGCTGGTGGCACTGCATTTATGACAATAATTGATTGAATGTATTGAACATCAATCATGAGTTTATCAATCCAAGAAGGCTGAAATAGTTCAGTATTATAGCCTATCCAGGTATGATGAAAAGCTCGTCTGAGGTCTTCAATGAATGGTAAATCTGGGAAAGTTTGCTGCCAGTGATAATAAACTCTACCGAGATAGTTGAAGGGCATTTCTCGGCTGAATGTCTCTAAAAGTCGAATTAACAAAAAACGATTTAAAATAACTTGAGAAGCTTCGCGGACTTTTTCTAAACTTAAATTAGGTTGTGATTTTTTGATACCATTGGCAAGAATAACACGCCAAATTTTTAAATCAGCCAGAAATTTTGTGCCTAATCCTTCTCTGGTTTTTTCGCTGTAAAATGCTTCTAGACGATCACTGCGTGAATTATCACGGCTGAGGCAAGTATATAGTCTGCTGACAAGCTCAGTATCATCTCGCATTTCCTCCATTGTAAATGACCAAAAAGGTTTTTTATCCTGTAACCTTAAAATGTGCCATTCCCGAAAATTTGAGAGGATAATCCACAGAACAGGTTCTTGTGTGCCAACATCTAGACTGTAATTTCTCAGATAATCTAAAACTTGCTGTTCATTTGTATTCCATATATTCTTATCCCATAAACTTTTGGCTTCAAACATTAGTTTGGGATGCTGGTTTACTTGAGGACGAAGCAAATAATCAACCCAGGTCGTAGTTCCAATTAAACTGCGAATTGAACCTTCAGGGGTGCGATATTCCCTTGTATAACCCAGTGCATCTAGAAAAGGTGCAATCAGATTATCTTTTGTATTCTCCTCCGCTTTACCAGCACGGCGAGAAAGCAGCATATTTGCTGCTGTGGTGACTAATTTTGCAATTTGATCGCGGAATTCTGGGAGGGACATTTGTACACGATAAAACTAACCACATAATCTATGATAGTTTTTTATGGACTTAATTAGAAACTTGAACAGGTTACTAATCTTGAAGTTGGTTTCTCGCTGCGGCTAAAATGAGGCGTTGTTCAGCACGTGCGATCGCTCTATATGTCCTGTCTACTGCTTCTGGTTCTACAGAAATAGAAGTAATACCCCATTGTATTAACTGGTCGATAATTTCTGGATAAATCGCGGGTGCTTGACCGCAGATGGAACAGGGTATCCCCGCAGATTGTGCCATTTGGATCAATTGAGCGATCGCGCCCATGACCGCCGGATGAAGTTCATTTAATACTCTATTCATATCTCCTTGTTCTCGATCTACTCCTAAGAGTAATTGAGTGAGGTCATTTGTACCAATGGAAATACCAGCTACACCTGCTTTAACGTATTCTGGCAGCAAAAACAGCACACTGGGAACTTCTGCCATTATCCACAGTTGAAACTGGGGTACTTGGGTTAAACCTGCTTTTTCAACCTTCTCCCGACAAAAAGAAAACTCCGCTACACTGCGAACAAAAGGCAACAATAGATTAATATTAGTGTATCCAGCTTTTTGCACAGTTGCCAAAGCTGTGAGTTCCAACTCAAACACTGCGGGATGGCATAAATAACCAAATGTACCGCGATGTCCAGTGGTATTGGGGGGAGCGCCTATGGCTAACGCTACGCTGTCGCTATTGCTGGGGGACTCCAGATGAGGTGGGTTACCTGTAGTATATGGCCAGTCCAAAGAACGATAAAAAACTGGTCGCGGCGCAAAAGCAGCAGCAAAGCGGATAATCTGCTCTGTCCATTTTTCCAGTAATTCTGCTTCACGACCACTAACCAGCCAACTCTGAGGATGTTCACCTTCTAGGATATTGAGTAACATTAATTCTGAACGTAACAATCCCACCCCATCCACCGGTAAACTTTGAGCAGACTGAATTAATATCGGCTGACTCAAGTTAAGTAACAACTGGGTAGAAATCATTGGACAATCAGGAACACTAGGAGGAAGGGGAGAACCCGGACTTCTCTGTAGATGATCAAGAGTCTGGAGTTTATGAAACAACTCCGGGATCTGAAACTGGGGAGATGGCGGGATGGTGGCGGGATTTAGTTCTTGACTCTCTTGTGCTGGTGTTTTATCGCCTCTGATACCTTGCGTGGCGTAGCCATGGGGATAAATTTCGCCCTGATCACCATCCACAAGCAGCCCCTCACCGTGTTTAATCAAAACTGTGGCATCCACCGCATTAACCACGGCGGGGATACGCAGTTCTCGCGCCAGAATTGCCCCATGACTAGTTAATCCCCCTTTCTCAGTGATCAGACCGGAAATATTTTGTAATAAAGGCAACCAATCAGGCGTAATCGTTGGTACTACTAAAATTACTCCTTTATCTATGTGTCTTGGTTTATTGTCAGCATCAGTAATTACAACAGCAGTTGCTTTCACACGTCCCCCTGATGCTGGGATACCTGTAATCATAGCCGGCGTGGGTTGGTTGGCTTTCAAAGAGGTAAGGATTCTTTGGGATAGCGATTGCGTGGCGGTTGGTTTTATGAGCTTGCGTGGCGTAGCCATTCCTATCTGATAGCGATCGCGTGGGGTTAGCCATGGAACTGTAGACTTAGTAGGGTAACTAACTTGAGTCAAGTAGAGATTAGGTTTTGCCGTGTCTGCTGAGATAGTCCATTTAATGCTAAAGTTGTTTCCTATTTCACTCACAAGTTGATGTCCCAGAGTCATCACTTGTTGCAGATGTTCTTCTGATAAAGCGAATTGCTTTTGTTCCTGCTGACTAAGTATATAAGTCACTATATGACTATGATCTGCCGTGAGGACTAACTGGGATGAATCCAGAGTACTAGTATCATCAAAACCACTTGGCTGATAGCTAGCGTGGCGTAGCCATAGCTCATGGGGGAAGCCATAAGCCACTATTTTATGGCCTAGATGTCTCTCTAGTACCAGCCCTGTTTCCAGTTGGACATAGTAGACATCCGGTAGTACATCGCCTTGACAAATTGCTATTCCTAATCCCTTAGTCGCTTCTATTGTCCACTCTGATACCTTCAGTGGCGTGGTAGTAGAATGGGCATACAGAAGACCACTAGCAATAGCATTTTCTACTGGTTGCACCAACACCGCTAAATTAATTTTTTGCAGGTTAACCCCCATTCGCCGCCAATACAGTAGACTCCTAGCCCGAAATAACTGGCTCCAGGTACGTTTCAATGCCGAAGCTATCTTTTCCTCATCACACCGGCAAAAAACTGCATCCAACAACCCAGAGGGATTTCCCATCTCTGGCATCATACCCGATAGAGCCAAGCTGGGACGCAAAATCACATAACTGGTATCCCATTCTCTGGACTGCTGGTAAATTTGGTTTACCCACTGTGGTGGTACGGTTCCGGTGATAATTTCCCGACGCAAGCGACCAGCTAACACCTGAAGTTGTCGCCAATTAGCTACATCTAGGTGCAAAGAGGAATAAGGTAAATCTGCTACTAAAGCCGACTTACTATTGAGAGTTGCCAGAAATTCTCGCAAAACTTCTGCTGAAACTACAAAACCAGGTATCACCGGGTAACCACGCTGCATAATCTTGCTCAGGTAGAATGCTTTGTCTCCTACCTGACGGCGGTCTTGCAGTTGAATTTGATCCAGCCAGTAGAGTTTATCCACTCAATTTATTATTACTCATTGGTCGTTAGTCATTGCTGCTATATCGTTCTTCAATCGCTCCCGACTTCACAAGCAGAATTTGGGAGGAATTCAACCACTGAGCATCGAAAGAACTGAGGTGAGTGGTAGTAATTAGAGTTTGAAACCGGTCTTGAATGGCATTGAGTAATTGATCTTGGCGAAATGGGTCTAATTCAGCCAGAACATCATCCAGTAATAGCAGGGGCGGTGCTTGGACTACTTCTGAAATCAATTGTAATTCTGCTAATTTGAGAGCTAGTACTAAAGTTCGTTGTTGCCCTTGGGAACCGTACAGACGGGCTGGTGTTTGATTAATCATTAATTCTACTTCGTCGCGATGAGGTCCGACAAGGGTGGTACCTCGGTACAGTTCCGCAGCAGTTCGTTGTTGAATTTTGGTTAAAAAGGCTGGACTGATATCTTCTGGATGGGTGGAGTCAAAGGGTACACTAGGCACATAATTAATTTGCAGAATTTCTGTACTACTACTAATACTAGCGTGCCAAGCAGCAGCAATGGGAGCTAGTCTTTGAATAGCACGATGGCGTCTTCTAATTACCTTGGTTCCAGTGGTAACTAACTGAGCATCCCATATAGCTAATGTAGAGATGGGATTAATCCCATCTCTACTAGGGGCTGCTGAGTTGATAGAGACGTTCCGCCGGGACGTCTCTACTGTTTTTAGAAAAGCGTTGCGTTGGCGTAATACTTGGTTGTATTGCTGCAAAATGTCAGCATAGACCGGTTCGAGTTGAATTAACAGTGTATCTAGCCAGTTTCGACGACCATCAGGAGCACCCCGTACCAAGTCTAAATCCAAGCTAGAAAACTGCACAGCATTAAGTACACCCAAAAAATCCATTTGTCGGCGTACAGACTCACCATTAATCGCAACGCTGCGGCGACCATTCCTGCGCAGAGTCAACGCCAAATCACTGGTACTATTTTCTCCCTCTAGGGTGGCATTAATTTGAGCTATTTCCTTTCCTGCTTGAATGAAATCCGTCACCCGCCCCATGCGATGCGATCGCAATGTCGCCAGTAATTCCACCGCTTCTAACAAGTTAGATTTTCCCTGAGCATTATTACCGACCAAAATGGTTTTAGGAGCGGTGAACTCAACTTTTTGGTCTTGGTAATTACGAAATTGTCTCAGGTGTAGGTTTTTGAGGTACATAAATCATGGTCATTAGTCATTGGTGATTGGTCATTCACGCGCTTGGCTAGGAGCCCGGATAAAAGACCCCATGAATTTGGTCACCGGTCAAAACTGCTTCTACCTTTCAGGCGCAAGAAAAGCTTTTCGAGTTCAATCCAGACAAACATCAAAGCACTGAAACCGAAACAAATAGCCAACTCTGTGGGAGGTAGCCAATGAGTACCAAAGAAAGCGCGCAGGGGTGGGAAGTAAATGAGTATGATCTGTAATATGGTTGTCAAAACTACAGCCCCCAGGACAAACATATTAGAGAAGGGGTTCATCTCTATGGTTAATTTGTTATGAGAACGAATGGCGATCGCATGACCCATCTGTGCTATACACAAGGAAGTAAATACCATTGTCTGCCATCGTTCTGGGTCAAGCCCCTGAACCTGTGTTTGGCAGTGATTGTATGCCCATAGCATCAAAATAATGGTAATCACAGCAAAAATAATTCCCGTCCGAATGATATAAGAACCTAACCCCCTAGCAAAAATACTTTCCCGGGGACTAAAAGGCGGACGTTTCATCACATCTGCTTCTGCGGGTTCTACAGCTAACGCTAATGCTGGTAAACCGTCTGTAACCAAATTCATCCAGAGAATTTGTAATGGTGTCAGGGGAACGCCGCCTAGCCCTAGCAGTGGGGCTGAGGCAATGGTGAGAACTTCCCCCACGTTACTACCAAGAATATACTTAATAAAACGGCGGATATTGGTGTAAACTACTCTTCCTTCCTTGGTGGCTGCAACAATGGTGGTAAAGTTGTCATCTAGTAGTACCATGTCACTGGCTTCTTTACTGACGTCAGTACCAGTAATGCCCATGGCTATGCCAATATCAGCTTGTTTGAGGGCGGGGGCATCGTTGACACCATCGCCCGTCATGGCGACAAATTTACCCCGACGTTGAAGAGCTTGCACTATTCGCAGTTTGTGTTCTGGGGCTACTCTGGCGTAGATGTTTACTATGTCAACTTGTTGCTCTAACTCCTGGTCGGTCATGTGTTGCAATTGTTGACCTGTCAGCACTGTATCACCTATTTGAGCTATTCCCAAATCAATGGCGATCGCCCGTGCTGTGAGTTGGTGGTCTCCTGTAATCATCATGGGACGAATTCCAGCATGGCGACACTCTTGCACTGCTGCTCTAACTTCTGGACGTGGGGCATCTAGCATCCCGACTAAGCCTAACCAAACCAAGTTTACCTCACATTTTTCCCCTTCCCCTTCTGGGACTTGTAGCAGGGGTTTGTAAGCGAAACCTAGGACTCGTAAACCTTGGCTTGCCATCCGGTCATTTTCTGCCAATATTTCAGCGCGTTGATTATCTGTCAATGGCAGACAATTGTTACCCAAAATAATCTCAGTACACCGTGCTAAGGTTAACTCCGGTGAACCTTTGGTAAACATTAAGTAAGGTTGAGACGCTATTAAGTTGGTCATTACCCCGTCAATAGTAGAGACGTTCTGCCGGGACGTTTCTACAGGGGGGGATGTCTCTACTTCAACCTGACAAATTACACTCATGCGCTTGCGTTCTGAGTCAAAAGGAAACTCACTGACGCGGGGTAATTTGCTGTACCACTGATCTTTCTCAATACCAGCTTTTCCGGCTACTGTTACTAATGCTCCTTCGGTGGGGTCTCCTAAAATTGCCCATTCACCTTTTTCTTTTTGCAGCACAGCATCATTACAAATAGCACAAGCGACCATGAGAGCGGAAATTTCGGGATAATCTTCGACAAGAATAGTTTGATTATCTAACTGAAATTCCCCTATGGGTGTATAGCCTTCTCCTGTGACCCGAAATATATTTTCATTGGCATAAATTGACTGGACTACCATTTTATTTTGGGTCAATGTGCCAGTTTTATCGGAACATATTGTAGTTACAGAACCCAATGTTTCTACGGCTGGTAGCTTGCGAATCAAGGCATGATGGCGTACCATACGCTGTGTTCCCAGGGCTAAGGTGACGGTGATCACGGCGGGTAAACCTTCTGGAACTACGGCGACTGCCATACTCAAGGAAATTTCTAAGAGTTCTCGAATGTTTGCCAATCCTCTGGCTTGAATAATACCGCCTACTACTACTATGCCGACGAGAACGAGGGAACCTGTAACTAGGACGTTACCTAGCTGGGTCATGCGCTGCTGTAGAGGTGTCGGTTCATTATCGACGGACTGCAACATGGCGGCAATTTTACCCAGTTCGGTTTCCATACCTGTGTTAGTTACCAGGACTTTGCCGCGTCCTTGGACGACTTCAGTTCCTTGAAAGACTAAGTTGATGCGATCGCCTAATGATGTTTCTTCCGGTAATATTAAATTAGCTTGCTTACTCACCGCCTCTGCTTCACCTGTAAGCGCTGATTCCCGCACTTGTAAATTAGACTGTTCGATTAAGCGTCCATCAGCGGCTATCTGCATTCCGGCTTCTAACAGCATCACATCCCCTGGGACTAGTTGCTTGCCGGGTATTTCTATGTATTTGCCACTACGGATAACTCGCACGTTCGGAGAACTGAGTTTTTTCAAGGCGGCTAGGGCTTTTTCTGCGCGGGTTTCTTGGACATAGCCAAGTATGCCATTGAGAACTACAATTGCCATAATCGCGATGGGATCTTTGAATGGCACTTCACCGGGAGCAATTTCTCCGACTTGCCAAGCCATGAAGTCCAAAAATGCGGAAATTACGGCTACTGCAATCAGCATCAATAACATAATATTTTTGAACTGATCTAGCAGTATCTCCCAGGAACTGCGACCATTATTTTCTTTTAGTTCGTTCTCACCGTATTTTTGCTGACGTTGTGGCACTTCCTCGGCTTTTAAGCCACTGTCTGCGTTAGTATTAAGCAGGTTGATGGCTTGATCAACTTCCCAACTATGCCAAACACCAAGACCTTGGGACTCAGATTTACCAGACATTGTGTATGTCACACCGAAATGGTTACAAAGTTAGATCATAATTTAAAGATGACCTTTCTAGCATCAACTAAAGTTCAGAAACCCCAGCCCTTTAGGTCGGGGCTTGAAAGATACCTAATCTGACCAGACTCAGTACCCAAAAGGTACTACGTTAGAGGTAAGAGTTAAAGACCTACCAGGGCATACGTAGCTAGTCACCTGCTCTAGCGCTAAACGATTAAACAGATGTACAAGGACATGGTTTGGTAATTTTGTCCTTTTCTAACCGCCCTGTCTGTTGCTATAGATGTAATTCTGTGCAGATCCCGGACTTCTAGTGTAGGTGCTCAAGACTCTGGAGTTTATGAAACAAGTCCGGGATCTGAAACTCAAACACAGGTTACTAGTTTATTTGGAATCATCAGCTATGTATTTATACAATAAATGTAATATTAATGACATATAAGTGTAGTGAATTCTCTCTAAAAGCCAGGATTTTGGTGATCAAAAATATGCCAAAATTAATTCTGGGTGTGCTAAACGGTGAATTTAATTTTGGCTTAATATGAGTTTTGCACTTCCTAGTTTGATTACCAGCCCAATGTTTGGTCACAGAACAATTCGACCTTTAACAGCAGCCACTCTTTGTGGCATTGCTTTCATCCAAGATACACTGATTGCCATTGATACTATTAAAGGGCATCTACTGGAGATTGACCCCACATCTGATAACAGCAAAATCCGCAATCCCCACCAAGTCAGGGAATTTCGCGATGTTGCAGGACTAGCAGTATGGTCAGACTCCCTGTGGGTAACGCGGGAAAACAGTGTTTATCTGTCCAAACTCTCATCTTTGGGTCTAGAGCATTTTGTCACCCTACCTTATGGTGCTGATGGCGTTGCTGTTTGGGAATCAACAGTTTACGTTAGTTGCCAAAAACTCGGATCTATTCTGATTTTTGACCGCAATACGCGCAAGGAAATTACTCGGTTTTATGCACCGGGTGTGGGGGTGGAAAATTTGGCAGTCAACTGTGATACCCTTTGGGTTTGCGATCGCACGGAGCAAACAGTCTATGCTATGGACAGAGCCACTGGAGAAGTTCAATTCAGCGTGTTAACACCATTTGAATCTCCCACGGGGATTGCCATTCATACTCATCAACAGACAGGTAAAGAAACTCTTTTTGTGGCCTATGCCTCAGAAGAACCTTATATCCGGGATAACCCTAATGCTGATCCTTGTCATGAACTCACATACCGCGATCGCACTTTTATTCACCCCTTACATTACCATCACCAGGCAGATAAACACTACGCTCTTTCCAATGGCTATCTGATTGAAATGTCCTACGCCGAGGAAATTGCTCCCTTAGAAGAGGTATATTTGCCCGATGTAGAATGGCGTATTGCCCTACCCTCAAACACTGAACGTCAAAAGTTGCAATACGTTGAACCTATTGGTATCCCTTTTACGGAGGAAATAATAGATGGCCAACGTGTAGCAGTATTTAAATTTGATGCCCTGACACCAGGGGAAAGGCATATATTCGGTTGGAAAGCATTGTTGGAAGTACGAAGTATTAAATATCGCATCACCCCCAGCGATGTAGAAGATATTCCCCATAGCGATAGCGTGGCGTTAGGCATAGGATCACCAGAAGATGAAAAAAGCTACTTAGTGGATGATGATGATTTGGCAATGGATACACCCATTGTCAGACGTGCTGCCCGTGAAGCTATTGGATCGGAAACTAATCTTCTGCGGAAAATGTATAATATCCGTAACTACGTATACGATCAGTTGTCCTACGGCATTAAACCTTATATTGACACCCCTGATTTAGTCTTAGAACGGGGTGTTGGTTCCTGTGGCGAGTATGTAGGTGTTTTACTGGCTTTGTGCCGTTTGAATGGTATCCCCTGTCGCACAGTCGGTAGATATAAATGTCCGCCCCACAGCGAACACCAAGGAGTTCCTTTACAACCGGACTTTAACCATGTTTGGTTAGAATTCTACATCCCCGGTTGTGGTTGGTTACCAATGGAATCTAATCCTGATGATTTAGGTAACAATGGCCCCTACCCGACACGCTTTTTTATGGGTTTATCCTGGTATCACATTGAAATTGGCAAAGGTATACCCTTTGAAACCTTGAGTAGTCAAGGTGTTCGGCTGACCAAAGAAGACATTCCCATAGGCGACTTGGCCATTAATCACATTCGCTTTACAATTGTTAAAGAATTACCGCCATTTAGCGATTAGCCATTGGTGATTGGTGATCTAAAAGTAATGGACTATCGTGATATTTTTGTGTAACTTGTCGCAGGCGATCTGCTGGCCGCCGCGCTGGCGCTATCTTGTTGTAATGGTTGAGTGGAGTTGCTTAAGTTTAAGAGTTGTGCAGCTTGTTCGACACCGTTGGATCTGGTCAACAAATGTCAATTATGATGGAATTCATCAACGCTTTTTTCGGCGGGGATACCAATTCGCTGCGGTGCAGTAGCTTTACAGATCGCGATCGCGTGGCGTTAGCCATAAACGCAACCAGGGTTCGGTGGGTTTTCTCAGCCTGGGGATGTAGGTCGCTAGGGATTTTAATCGCAGTCATGATAAATCCTTTGCTTAGTTTGTAAAATACATTGGAATCCCTAAGACGCAACAGTCCGAAATTAATCTGACTTGATTTCGGAGACTAACAGCGTTTTGATTTGTGCTTTATGTTGGCGTGCTTTAATCAACCCCCTTCTCATCTGGTAGTACCAAGGTTCTTGTCCTGTTGATCGGGCAAATCAAGACTAAAGGTGATAACTGGCAAAAGGTCGATTAGAAAATGACGTTGCTCAATCATCAGTGAGAAAAAATACATTGGGGGACACTTGCGGCTAGGCACGCTTTGCGGGAAGCTTCCTATAGGATTAAAGTTATCAGGGAGAAAGTGGTAAAAATGAGCGCTAGTAGCAATTCCAGTCAAATAAAATTTGGTACTGACGGTTGGAGAGGAATCATCGCTGATGATTTTACTTTCCCAAATGTGCGGAAAGTCACCAGGGCGATCGCAAGTTACCTCGAAACAGCTTACTCAAAAGATAGACCGGTTCTAATTGCCTACGATACTAGATTTTTGGCTGACCAGTTCGCCCAAACATCTGCTGAGGTTTTGGCAGACTTGGGTTGGACGGTGAAAATTACTGATCGGGACTGCCCCACACCAGTAATTGCCTACAACGCGCGGCTTTTGAATTCGGCGGGTGCTCTGATGTTTACTGCTAGCCATAATCCAGCGCCTTACTGTGGAATTAAATATATCCCTGATTATGCAGGACCAGCCACACCAGAAATTACTGATACAATTGTGGCTAATATTGACAGCGCATCTGATGCCCTGCCTGGCAGTAGTCCTGTGGGTAAAATTTCCATTTTTGACCCCAAACCCGAGTATCTCAAGTTTATCTACACTTTACTGGATATAGAACGGATTAAAAGTGCGAATTTAAAGGTGAAGTACGATGCGCTTTATTCTACTTCTCGCGGCTATTTGGATGAAGTTTTGCAACAGTGTCACTGTCAGTTAGAAAGCTTCCACACTAATCGTGATGTCCTATTTGGCGGCGGAATGCCAGAGCCCAAAGGTGAACAACTAGTCGGGTTGGTGGAGTCCGTACGTGCCGATCAAGCTGATTTGGGACTGGCTACAGATGGTGACAGCGATCGCTTTGGTATTGTCGATGAACAAGGAAATGTTCTCACCCCCAATACTGTGCTGTTATTACTAGCACGTCATTTAATCAAAAATAAAGGTAAAACTGGTGCGATCGTCAGGACTGTAGCCACGACTCACCTCCTAGACAATTTTGCCGCTAAATATGGGCTGCCAATTTATGAAACAGCTGTAGGCTTTAAATACATTGGTGAAAAAATGCGGGAAACTACCGTACTGATTGGAGGTGAAGAATCAGGTGGCTTAAGTATACTGGGGCATATTCCCGAAAAAGACGGTATTTTAGCTGATATGCTAGTTGCCGAAGCCATCGCCTATGAAGGTAAACCCCTGAGTCAGTTGGTTAAAGAAGCGATCGCAGAGGCTGATGGACCGCTTTACAATGACCGTCTTGACTTACACCTGACGGAGGCACACAAAACCGCTGTGATTGACTCCTTTACTCAAAATCCCCCTTGTGAGGTGGCGGGAATTAAAGTTAAAGAAGTTGGACGCAAAGACGGGATTAAGCTGTACTTAGAAGAAGGTAGTTGGGTGTTGTTGCGACCCTCCGGTACAGAACCTCTGGTACGTGTTTATCTGGAAACCAACTCCTCTGAGAAACTTACCAAGGTCGCTCAACAGATGGAAAGTGCCATCGCTAAATTAGAACCAGTAGCTGTTTAACACCTGACCCCCTAAAGAAACTTACCAAGGTAAGTTTCTTTAGTATTTGGGTAGGGAGTCTCCATCTAAGTAGCTGGGTTTTGACGTGTAAGATTCTTCAGTGACAATTAAACTAATTCTGATTCCACAACTGATTCACTGCCTTCATTGAGCGAGCATCAATCAATAAGGAATTTCCTAAAGTATCAACACACGCTACTAGATTGTTAGCAGTACCAAGGTAAATCGATAAAGCTTGATTAATATCTAAATCCTGTTTATTCCTCTCCATTTCATAAGATAATTCCAGGTAAAATGCCCCATTTTTAGGCAGAATTGTAAATTCTTTAACTCTTGCATAATCAAATAATCGTTAAAGCTTTTAAAGGTCGTAGTAGCAACTATTTAAGAAAAGAATTCCCAGAATTGAAAAAACTACCTACCTTGTGGACTAACAGTTATTTTGTTAGCACTGCTGGTAATGTTAGTAGTGAGGTCATCAAACGATATATTAAAGACCCGCATCACGCCAAAAACTAAAAATACCAAGGTGGTTTTAACCACCGATTCGCTTACCTCTCAGGGCTAAAGCCACTTAGTTTCTCGCTTACCGCGATATTCTTATGAAAAATTTAATTCCGATTTTGATATCTTTAATAGTGGCTATTTGGGTAGCGGCGAGCGCTATTATCTCAGTCCAAAATGCCACACCTGTATCTTTAAAATTCTTAACATTTCAATCGATTCAAATCCCATTAGGTTTATTAATGGCATTCACTGCTGGTACAGGTTTATTGGGAATGGCATTACTACAGCCACTTTGGAGTATGGCAAATTCTCGGCGGAGTCAGTCCCTTGATGATGATGCCGAGTTTTTTGTTGATGACCAGGATTTTTAACCAGATTCGCGTAATTCTCCGCGGCTGTATAGCCTGGGGATGCAAGGGAGCCAAAAACGAAACGTCCTTAAAGCGTTTTTTTACCACAGGTGAAAGAGTTTTGAGAACAGTTAAATTTTTGGCAATATCAAGTTTTGACTGAATCTTGCAATGTTAGTATAATATGAGTTAGGCAACTGGAAAGGAGGTGATCACTGATGGCGTTAGGTAGGGCAACTTTCAACCTATATCCTACAAAGAAAGTGAGTGCAATTGGTGCACTATCACCGAAAGCTACATAAAGACCTCTATAACGGCGCAGTATCTAATCGAATTACTTCTTATAAAAGGTTTAGTAAATCGGTATCTTATTTTGAACAACAGAACTGGTTACCAGATTTCCAAGACATAGGGAACAGGGAACAGGGAACAGGGAATAGGGAATTGGTGTGTACTTCATGAGCCTGAAAAAGACTTTATTATGGAATTAGCAAGTTCTGTGGGATGTCAAATCATAGTTGCAAACCAGGAATCTTTATCGCCTCAGCAAGAATTAGTAGAGGATTTAATGGCAATTATTCACTGCTTTTCTTACCGGTTATAAGGGTTGAGGAATTACTCCAAAGAAATCAAGGATAGCCTTAAGAATGCTATCGACACACCCCTACAAGATATGTCAGACTTAGACAGCAAAGAAATACAGTGTTGATGTCGAGCAATGCTTTTATCCATCAAAACAAAACTCAAGTTAAATAAAACCCAAGAAATATTAATGGCTAAACACGCTGGTATAGCAAGGTTTACCTTTAATTGGGGTTTAGCAACTTGGCAATATTTGTACAAAGATGGATTAAAGCCAAACAAATATATCCTCAAGAAATTTTTTAATAATCACGTAAAACCTGAGTTGACATGGATTAAAGAAAAAGGTATTTGTCAAAAAATCACTCAATATGCTTTTGATAGCTTAGGAGAAGCTTTCCAGAGATTTTTTCAAGGACAGTCTCAATATCCTAACTTCAAAAAGAAAGGTCAAAATGATAGTTTTACAATTGATGCAGGTGCTAAACCAATTCCTGTGGGTGGCACATCAATAAAACTACCGACAATTGGATGGGTAAAAAATCATGAAGGATTACCTCATACCACCTGCAAAAGTATTACTATTTCTAGGACTGCTGATAGTTGGTATATAGCATTTTCTTATGAAAAAGAATACTTGCCAACTATTAAAGATCATGCCCTTGTTGGTGTTGATTTAGGAGTCAAGGAATTAGCTACACTAAGCACTGGTGTTATATTTCCTCATCCTAAGCACTACAAGCATAACTTAGCTAAACTGCAAAGATTATCTAAGGTTTATTGCAGAAAAGCTCAAGGTTCAAATAATAAGCATAAAGCTAAAATTCAACTAGCTAGACATCATACAAGAATAGCAAACATGAGAAAAGATACTCTTCATAAACTTACTACTTACTTATGCAAAAACCACGCGAAGATAGTAAGAGAAGATTTAAATGTTTCAGGAATGTTGTCTAATCATAAATTAGCCCAAGCAATAGCTGATTGTGGGTTTTATGAGTTGAAGCGTCAGCTAGAGTATAAAGCTAAAAAATTTGGATGTGAAATTATAGTTGCTGATAGATTTTATCCATCAAGTAAAACTTGTTCTCACTGTGGACATAAAAAAGAAATTCTTTCTTTGTCCGAAAGAATTTATCATTGCGAGAACTGCAGTTTTGAGATAGATAGGGATCTGAACGCTGCAATTAATTTATCGCGTCTGGCTAAGGCGTGAAAGTCTACACCAGGGATAACTGCTCCCATGCTCCCATTGAAGTAGAAAGTCAAGTCTAGTTTTGTCTAGGTTTTATATAGCAGCTACTACCGAGATTACCTGTGGAGTGGGTAAACCTCTTAGAAGTCATTCTAAGACCGCGATGAAGCAGGAAGTTAACACCAAAACTACCAACGTCCAGTTAAGTCTAGATTTAGGTAGCCTTGGTTAGGTTTAACAGAGCGGTAGTTCATAATAAGTCCCGGTGATTGAGGCAAAGAATTGAAACTGGCTTTTATTATTGACCCCATCCATCAGCTTGACCCCTGTCATGATACCAGCATTGCTCTGATGGAAGCAGCACAAATATTAGGACATGAAATTTGGGTAACTCAGGCGAATCTACTGAGTGTGGTAGATAGCACAGCTTGGGCGATGTTACAGCAGGTGGAACTGGTTCCAATCCAGTTAGTGGAGGGAAGCTGGAGGGCGGTAAATCCTTGGTACAGGTTGAGCGATAGCTGTTTTACCTCCCTAGATAGAATGGATGCTGTGTTCATGCGGACAGACCCACCTGTGAATGATTCCTACCTCTACGCTACTTATGTTCTGGACTATATCGACCAAGACAAAACTTTGGTGATTAATCGTCCTAGTGGTATCCGCGGGGCGAATGAAAAAATGTATGCTCTCCAATTTACTAACGCTATTCCAGAAACTATTGTCAGTGCTGACAAAGAGTTGATCCGGAAATTTGTTGAGGCTAAGGGCGCAGCAATTATTAAACCACTGGGTAATAAAGCCGGGGAAGGAATTTTATTTTTACAATCAGGCGATCGCAATTTCAATTCCATTGTTGAACTCAGTACACTGCGTGGTCGATTACCAGTGATGGTGCAAACTTATTTACCAAAAGCTAAGGAAGGGGATAAGCGAATTATCCTGCTGAATGGAGAACCAATTGGTGCCCTCAATCGCCTTTCTAGCGGTAGTGATTTTCGTAATAATATGGCAGCTGGTGGTACTGTTGCTCCAACTACAATCACCGCCAGAGAGCATGAAATCTGTAGGGAAATAGCCGCCACCTTACGTCAAGATGGCTTAACTTTTGTGGGTATTGATGTCATCGGTGGTTATTTAACTGAAGTTAATGTCACCAGTCCTACCGGAATTCGTGAAATTGACCGACTAGATGACACTAGCTTGGGTGAGCAGGTGATTTCATGGGTTGAGGAGGCGCTCAAAACTGAAAAACCACATCAGTAATCCCCTAGCCAAGGCTTTACTTCCCGATGTGGACAATCAGGATGTTATTCCTCTATTCAGGTAGATTGTAGCCAAAAGTTAACACCCCTACCTTGTAGGTAGGGGTTTAGCCCCATCCCCCAAGACCTCGCCAACCATAAATTTTCAGTTGCTGCCAGCTAATTGCATAAGTTTTTGAAAGCAGTTCTATTAACTCCTGCTATAGGATAAATATGACTTTTAAGTGTTGCTGCACTTAATGTGTTATCTGGGTAACACTACTACTGTGTAAAAATATTGTTTAGACACAAGCCATTGCCTGAGCCAAAAATACTTTACTTTTTTCCTGGTCTTTCTCGCCCCTTGCCTAACTTCCTGGTGGTTTACGCCGATTGCGGAGAAAGTCGGGAATATTCAGTTCGGGGGGTTTTTCTTTATGGTTCGGTGTGGGGGGATTAACTGCAGGTTGCTGCGGTGTGGGACGTTTTGGAGTAGCTGTTGCTCTGGCATTAACCACGTTTTGGCTTTGTGCAGCTTGTACTTCACCGGTAAACCCAGTAGCAATTACAGTAATTCTCACCTCCCCCTGGAGCCTGTCATCAATCACCGCGCCAAAAATAATATTGGCATTGGGATCAACTACTTCATATATTGCTTCGGCGGCCGCATTCACCTCATGTAAGGTGAGATCACTGCCACCTGTAATATTAAATACAACCCCTCTAGCTCCTTCAATAGAACATTCTAATAAAGGCGAAGAAATAGCCGCGACTGCTGCTTCTCTGGCTCTTGATTTACCAGAACTCACACCTATCCCCATCAATGCGGATCCCGCGTCTGCCATGACGGCTCTAACATCGGCAAAGTCAACGTTTACCAAGCCGGGGATGGTAATAATATCGGAAATCCCCTGTACCCCTTGACGCAGGACATCATCCGCATAGCGAAATGCTTCTTGTACTGGCGTTTGTTCTGGTATGACTTCGAGCAACTTATTATTGGGGATAATAATCAAAGTATCTACTCTACTTTTTAGCCCTTCAATGCCTTGTTCAGCTTGGCTGGTGCGGCGACGACCTTCAAAAACAAATGGACGTGTGACCACCCCCACGGTTAAAGCCCCCATTTCTTTGGCTACCTCCGCCACAATTGGGGCTGCACCTGTACCCGTACCCCCTCCCATACCAGCAGTGATAAATACTAGGTCAGCACCTTCTAACGCTGTAGCAATCTCGTCTCTTGATTCTTCAGCTGCTTTTTGACCAATAGCAGGATTACCACCGGCGCCTAAACCTCGTGTGAGCTTTTGCCCAATTTGCAATCGACTGGGCGCACCCGCCAAGGTCAAAGCCTGGGCGTCAGTATTGATTGACCAAAACTCTACTCCTGCGACATCAGATTCAATCATGCGGTTAACCGCATTTCCACCACCACCACCAACACCAATCACTTTGATATTGGCCACCCGACCCGGAACAATCTCCCCAATGCGGCTTTCTTCCATAGACATCTTTTTACCATCATAGTTTTGCCCAAAGTTCAGCCCAGAGTTATTAAAAGGTTTGTTGGAATTAACTGCTAGGGGAAATCCCGGCTGTCCCAAAGATTGGGCTTTTTTATATATCAGATATTGGTTATTATCAAGCATTGAATTCAGAGTGGTAGATAAACAACTTTTTCAGGTATTTTTCCTCAAAACCTTCGTGTCTAGGCAGCCCTTGGCTAGAAAAATAATATTTCTCACCTAAGAGTCACCTATCGGTTGACACTGCCAAAATATATGGCGCTGTTCTTGATTGTGATGGCGATTCCCAACATTAACAAAATTGTAATTGCCTTCTCTGGCTCTGGGAAGAGGCTAATGACCCATTGGCTAAGGCTATAGGACATATAGGACAGCTAATTCTAGAGAACTATACCCAAATTTCCTGAAAATTTCTCTGTATAACTTCTAGTGAATATTTATTATCTTTACGGTTATATTGCTGATTTAGGGCATAATCACCTCTACTTTTTCTGGTTCATACTTGAGATTAGGAAATATTTCTAGGGATTTTGGGGGTGCTCTTTGGGATCGATTTGGTTCATATGTACTAATGGAGATGCGGGATTTCTCAAATCAATGTACTTGATTTGACTAAAATCCATTTTTGCAGATAAATATCGCATTTGGGCGAGTATTTTGACTTTTCTGGTTAACTCAGGACTGAAAGCACCAATGTGTACATCTCCTAGTAGCTGGGTTTTCAAAATTATATTGTTGGGATCTTGCCAATCAACCTCCATTATTTTCACGGGACTTTGAGTTAATAGTGGATAAACTTGACTCCAATAGGAGCCATACTGTTCTGGGGAACCAATAACTTTGAGACTCGGAAGTTTGATCTGGGGATGGAATAACTTGTATTTTTCTAAGGGCATCAAAACCCCATTACCATCTAATAAGCCCGCAGGGGAGTTTTCCCTTGGACTTTGAGATGTGACCTTGTCCACCGGTTGGAGTGCGATCGCTACGGGTACTCTTGGCTGTATTTCGATATTCAGTCCCGGTGGAAAAAGACGGCGTCGCACAGTTGCTTGTGCAATAGTCGGTTTTTCCTGCAAAGAGTTGGCGATCGCTTGGGGTTTAATTCGCCATAAAGACTGAGGATAGGATATCTCTAGTAATGACTCAATTGCCTCTGGGGAGAGTAATTGCTCACCTGATTTCACGATAATTTGCTCTTGAGCCTTGACTACCCATATGGGTTGGACTGCTACCCAAAACAAACCACCTGCTAAACCACTAATGACTACAGTGCGCCAAATCGCCTGAATTATTTTTACCCGATGCTGCCGACGTATTTGGTGACGGCGCTCGGATAAATCATTTCGGGAACCTGATACTGTGCCTGGCATTCCTTCCTCTTTATATTTGCGGTAAAAATTCGTGCTTGCGATCAGATCGTTTCTTTTCCTTAATTAACCCGTGAGTATCTATGAATCTTTTGCCTCCATTTTTGCATTTACATCCGCTACACCAATATTCAAGCCAGTATTAAGCTTCAACCTCTGTGGCCCTTGATAGCTATGATTATCTATGTACTACAAACACCACAAATGAAACTAATGCACAATATTGTGCCAGATATGAAATCTGGGAGCCGCTTGTCAATTAATCATGCCTAGTACATTGCTGGCTAAATATTCTCGAATATGAACATATGTTGCTAGGGGAGCGCAGATCCTTCAATTTCCGATCACCAGTTATTATTTTGAGATTGTTAATAACACTTATAAAGGGATACAGCCTTAGCGTCAATACTGTTACTTTCAATTTCAATGGGTAATGATTGTGGCACAGAAAAGTCAAAGCTTGGAATCCCCCAGCAAATACCGATAAATTTTCGCCTTTAGCACTTCTCCTGCCTAGTTTTAACTCTGTGCATTCTCCCTTGGGGTCAAACACTAACATCCGCTAGTGATGACCAAAGGAGCTTGACATTTTGACCACCTGCCTGATTCTGATAGTATTTAGTATATCTATGAGTTAAGAGTTATGAAGAGTAATGAAGTTTTTTAAAATCTGAAAAAACTGATTACTCTTTTGCAGATCACGAACTCAAGGAGCGATCGCTCTCCAACAAATCATCGTTATTTTCCGGTTCACGATCATTCTCCATGGCAGCCCCGGGCAAAGTGGCTAAAAAGGTTTTCAGCCTCATGCGCTCAATGTAAGGCCAGCCTCCTTCAGATTCAATGTCTTTGAGTAAAGAGTAGAGCTTCTGGCGATTATCAGGCAAACTCTGTTGAAAAGCACCATCCCGGATATCTCGATGTAACTGTTCTAAATGACGCAACAAGCCCAAAAGAGCGATGGCATCTCCTTGAGAAACGCTAGCTACATCAAGCACTGCTGTGGTGATGGCTTGCAATTTCTCAGATAACTTCCTAGATTCAAAACGTTCGTGGTTACTCATGGAACTATCTCCGTCTAAATGAGGCCTACTCAAATTTACCGAAGATTTTTAGCTTTCATTCCTGAGCAAAGGATAATCAGCGATGAGGAGCGCCGCTTGGCTTAACACATGGGGGTCAGGGGCAGAGGAATTTATAGAGCCTCCAGTTTTCCAGATTACAGTCCACCATAGTTTATTATAAAAGACGGTCATCAACTCTAGCTCTGCCTCCCAGTCCGCTAAATGCAATCGCGTATTTTTTGATCAGATGAGAGAGCTTTGATCTTGAGTTAAAAAAAATCGTATGATCTGGCTAATTTCCCTATAAAGCAATGGGCTGTATATTATGTAGTATACTCCTACTTTATAATACACAACCATTTGGGCAACACCGAAAATGCCATAGGCATTAGTTTTACAACTTAGATATTAATTTTTGAAATTGAGGTTGACCATGAGGTATCGCGCTTTAATTGTTGCATTCTTGGCTGTATGCCTGGGGCTATTAACCGCTTGCAGTGATGCTCCCACTGCTTCTAATAGTAGGGATTTACTAACTTACGAACAAATTCGTGGCACTGGTTTAGCTAATAAATGCCCCCAACTAGCAGAAACTAGCCGTGGTTCCATTCCCATTCAATCAAGCCAGTCTTATATCATCAAAGAACTTTGTTTGGAACCAACAACTTTCTTTGTCAAAGAAGAACCTGCTAATAAACGGCAAGTAGCAGAGTATGTACCCGGTAAATTGTTGACCAGATACACCTCTACTATTGACCAGGTACAAGGTGACCTAAAAGTCAACCCAGATAATAGCCTGACCTTTGTAGAAGCTGATGGTTTGGACTTTCAAGCCATCACTGTAAAACTCCCCGGTGGTGAATCAGTACCTTTCCTGTTTACCATCAAAAATTTAGTTGCTCAAACACAAGCTGGTTTGACCAGTATCAATACCTCTACTGACTTTGAAGGTACTTTCAAGGTTCCTTCCTACCGTGGTTCTTCTTTCCTAGATCCTAAAGGTCGTGGTATCGTCACTGGCTATGATAACGCCGTGGCTCTTCCTGCCCAAGCTGATGATGAAGAACTCACCCGCGCTAATGTCAAACGGATTGAAACTCTTGATGGCACAATTTCCCTACAGGTAGCTAAAGTAGATAACATTACTGGTGAAATTGCTGGGACTTTCGAGAGCGAACAGCCATCTGATACTGATTTAGGTGCTGGTGAACCTAAAGAAGTCAAGATTCGCGGTCTATTTTACGCACGGGTTGAACCAAATCGCGCCTAAATTACCCGGAATGATTCGTAATTATTGACTCAATTATAAGACTTTACCCATTTGTTTCCCTTGATGTGAAAGCAAATGGGTTTTTTCTCGGCTGGTTTGCTCATCATATTCAAATCCATGAAAGTTCCAATCCCATCGTTAATCTGGAACAATATGGTATTGAAGTTCCGAGAATGGTAGGTAAAGAACCTGTTAATTCAGCATCCTCACATACTCCGGTCGAACCTTGTTAAAGATGGAAACTCAAAAAAAAATTGAATTTGCTGGTTTACCTCTAGCGGTTTATCGCGAAATCGCGGCTCATTTGCGTCAAATTGAAGGCGTACAAGTGGGTTTAATTCCCCAATCATCTTCCGAATTCGATTACAAGCAAAGTCAAATTGCTGGCTTAGAGATTTCTATGACATCCCATTTAGCTTCAGAAAGTCAGCAACGCCTAGAGGAAATCTTGGCTTACTATCGCCAGCGCTATGATATGCGATAGTTAAAATTTACATTCCCCATTTTCTCTGATTTGAAGTGACCCTAATCAGGGTCTTTTTTTGTACTTTTGATTCTTGAAATAATAAATCTAACCCATATACCACTTTTATAATACAAAAGTCAATACTCCATAAGTGAGATTTCATAAATTATTTAGGGCTGGTAAAGTGTTAATTTAAGATTACTCGTGAGCAAAACTAAATATACGCATATACTATAATACACATAGCAGAATTACTGCCAGTCTCAAGATGACGTGATTTCCTGCATGATGTGCAATAATTCTTACATTATATTGGTGTGGCTGTCTCAGTGACTTTAACAAGAATTTCCCCCGGAGAAAAACTCACTCCTACACAACAACTCGGATTAAATTTAGTCTCTCGGCTCAGTGGTGGACGAGATGTAATCTTGGCTATTGATTTAACAGAAAGCGTTGGCTTAAATGATCAAGCTCGGATTCGGTTGCGTCAAATCGTTCAAGACAGCATTCAACCGGGAGACTATATCTACATTGTTCCTTTTGCTAGGGATGTGGTGTTAGAAGAATCTACACCTAGTCTTAATCCTTTGGGAGAACCGATTAAGTATATTGATAGAAGTGAGGAAAATATTGCACAACTATTGGAAAAAATTCCCTTAACATCTGATAGCAAGTATTACGGTACAGATATTCAGCGCGCTGAGTTAAGGGTTTATCAAGGTATTGCTCAAATTAATCATCATCGCTTGCAAAGAAGACAAGTAATTAAGCCACAATCTGTTATTTGGTTAACTGATGCACCCTTATTTACAGAACCGGGAATTACCTCAGACATATGGATAGAAACCCCTGCTGATAGTCCATTAAGAATTGCTAATTCTCCAGAAAGTCAAGAGCGACAAGCTTGGATGGAAATATTACCCATGAACAAGCGATCGCTCTCCATCACCACAGGGGAAAATCAACCATATACATTAACTGTTGTTGATATTGATCCCACAGTTCAAGAATTTTGCACACCAGCACCAGGTAATCGAGAAACTTGTTTAGTTAATCCCTATTTAAGGCAACAGTTATGGCTCCCAGGTTTAATTTTACTTTCAATCATCGCTAGTTTATGCGCTTGGGGATATAAACTACACCGCTCACAGAAAAATTGGCAATTATCTATAGAAATTCCAGAACAAGAAGAACAAATATGTCGGTTAAAGAATAAGCAAAAAATCGCCATTGGTCAAGACGACGGAACTTATCCAGACTCTATCCCCTGTCCGGGTGGAGAAGTCCGAGCCTACTTAGAACGACAGGGAGAGAAACTCTACTTAGTCCCCTTAACTTCAAACTTACCACCGATTCATTATAACGGACGGGAAATTGCCTCCCGTACCCCCATCTCTGGGTCTAAATTTAAGCTCAATTGTCCAGATAATCGCCAACGCGATTATGAAATGAATATCCAAATCAAAAAATAGTCTATAGAGGAGTATTTCTATGAACGCAGCGAACAATGAACAACAATATCAAGGAATTAACCGCACAGTTTGTATAGGATTAGGTGGAACTGGTAGGGATGTTTTAATGCGAATTCGGCGCTTAATAGTAGACAAATATGGGGATTTAAAAAAGCTCCCCATTGTCAGTTTTGTCCACATTGACACCGATAAAGCTGCCACTCAAGTCAGTGGTATTCGCACCGGTAGTATTTATCATGGTGTTGATCTAAGTTTTCAGCAATCAGAAAAAGTCACCGCTACCATGTCATCCAGAGAAGTGACTACCTTTGTTGAAGGGTTAGAAAGGCGTTCAGAATACAACGATTATGGACCCTATGACCACATTGGTAGATGGTTCCCACCCCAATTATTACGTAATATTAAAGCAGTAGAAGACGGTGCTAAAGGGATTAGACCAGTAGGAAGATTGGCTTTTTTCCACAACCACCAGAAAATACAATTAGCTATCAAGAACGCTGAAGAACGTACCAGAGGACACGAGGCTTATTTACTCAGATCCGGTCTCAAAGTAGAGCCGGGATTAAGTATTTTTGTAGTGGGTTCCCTGTGCGGTGGTACAGGTAGCGGGATGTTTTTGGATATCGCTTACAGTCTCAGACATTTTTATGGTGATCATGCTAGATTTTGCGGTTATTTAGTGATTAGTCCGGAACTGTATGGCAATGCTCCCAGCATGAATGCTAATACCTATGCTGCTCTCAAAGAACTAGACTACTATAACCGTCCAGGGACAAAATTTGAAGCTTGTTATGACATCCAAAATCCTGTGTATGTGAGCGAAAAACGTTCACCCTTTGATTATACTTATTTAGTTTCTCATCAAACCAGCGGCGAATATACAATCCTCAACCAAGGTAAATTATGCAACGTTATTGCTCATAAAATTTCCCTTGATTTTAGTAGTGAATTAGCACCAATCATTAAAGGTAACAGAGATAACTTTTTACAACACATTATTGATTGGGATAAACACCCCCGTCCTAATCCCCAGCGTTACCTCACATTTGGATTATCCGCCATTTATTTTCGCCGTGATGCCGTAGTCGAAATTTCCTTAAACAAAGTTGGGTTAGAACTGGTGAATTTTTGGTTGAATGGTAAAAGTCAAAGCCCAGATCCCCGGGATTTACTACAGCAATTTCTCCTAGAGTGCCATTGGCATAATGACCTGGTTACTAGGGATGGTTTAATTACTAAACTAGCAGAGGGAGTGGAAGAATACAATAGCACATTTAACAACAGCATTATCACATGGAAAAATAAAATCAATAAGTTAATCAATGAGTGTGAACATAAGGACGACAGAAATAATTTACGTCAAAGAGTACCTAAAGAATTCCGTGATCAATTCCGTAAAGTACAACCAGGAGAAACTGAAAGTACTAGAGGACAATGGTTAACCAAGTTAATCGAATTAACTCCTAACTTAACCAAACAACTCCAGGGTGATATTCATGATTATCTCACTCAGCTACTTACACCCAATAAGTCTAATTTTTCCCTCAAAAGTAGCCGTGATTGGTTAGATGCACTGCAACATGAGTTAAACGATTACCAACGGGATATACAAGCGTCTCTCAATGATTTTGCGAACATGAGAACACCTGAAGACGTAGATAGAGTCTGGGCTGAAACTGACCAGGTTCTTACAGATATCGAGGCTAAATTTGTCATCCCCAAATTTAATAATAAAAATCAACAATTTCAAACAGAAATTAAAACAGCTTTGCAACAAGTTCAGAAAATTATCAAACATAACTTTGACTTAACTGTACGACAGGAAGCACTACGAGTTGTCAAGAGACTGCAAACATACGTACAGGAGAAAATTAGTCAGACTAGTGCTTTTGACAGCCTATTAAATGACTTAAAAAACATTTACGAAAGACAAGATAGAGAGTTACGGGATTTGAATTTTGATGAAATGAGTGGTGAAGCCATATTTGATGATGAAGACATCGAACGCTGTCACCAAACTATGTTACCTGTAGATGACTTACGTTCCCAGTTAGCCCTGATCAGTTCAGAAATTACAGAACCAAGTGGTAGAGGAAAGTCTTTGACCAGTTTCTTAGAGAAGGAACGCACCACCCAAGAACTGCTGCAAACAGAGATGAATTTGAGAATTGACAGTATGTTTGCTTCACGGGGTACTAATATTGTCAAATCCGTAATTAAGCGCTTCATGCAAAACTACTCAACAGCACGTTCAACCCGTTTAGCACAAATTATGGAAGAAGCTAAACCCCTATTACCACTGAGTTTGAGTGATCCATATTTTTGGGATGATCCTGGTAAAACTAGTCAATTAGTGGGCTTTAAAGATACCGATGAATTAGAAGTCAGACAGTTTAAATCTTTGCTGACTACAGATTTAGGGATTTCGCCAACAGTCTTAAAATCCTTGCAAACTGAGGATGAAATTTTATTTGTCAATGAGTATGGTGGGTTTCCTCTGAGATTAATTAATAGTCTGGAAAGAATGCGTAACTATTACCTCAGGGAACAGAATTCCCGGAGCGCTTCTCTACATAATGATTACCGTGTGGTTTTCCCAGATATTATTCCACCAGATGCAGTGACAATAGAACAATTAGAAAATGTTTTCTATCCCTGTCTAGGTCTACAACTATTGCAGACCAACCCGCAAAATCAGCAGTTAGAGTTTACATATTATGATGGTTTGCGCGACTGTTACTCCACAGCTGCTCTCAGTTCAGAATGGGGACAGGCTTTAGAGGAACTGGCGAACCGTCAGGATATGAAATTAGCTTTGCAAGGTATTTTAGATCAGGAAATTTCTGTTATGGAAAGACAACCTGAACTGTGGAAAAGTGAATATTTACCCAAATTCAACAGCTTTGTCAATGAAGTTGACAAGTTACCACAGGAACATCCTAACTATCCTTACAGGAATGCATTAATTAACAATCAAAAAGGAACTAAAGAAGGAATTATTCTCAGGTTCCGCAGAAAAATGAATGATAAATTTAATTCCCCAACTCCAGAAAATAGTTTACCGCAAAGCTTAGATAGCAGAAGATCTCTTGTGGGCGAGATAGTAGATGGTGAATCGGTGCAATATACCGATACTGGGGCACAAATGCGGTTAGACTTAAAGAATTTACAAGACCTTTTAGGGGATGGCCTGATTACTCAAGAAGATTACGAGCGTCAAAAACAAAGAATCTTAGACCAATTCTTAAATTAATTTCGTTTACTAAGCATCCTCTCACACATTTGATA
Organism: Anabaenopsis tanganyikae CS-531; assembly: GCF_029891675.1. NCBI lineage: Bacteria > Bacillati > Cyanobacteriota > Cyanophyceae > Nostocales > Nodulariaceae > Anabaenopsis > Anabaenopsis tanganyikae. Next base: position 2,573 of record NZ_JANQDF010000075.1, on the reverse strand, counting down.
ATCAGGGAAGTATCATGACATCAATACCAGGGGAATTAATTTTGGCTACCCTCGTGGTCATTGTTATACCATCCATACTTACTATCTGGCTGCGTTGGAGTTTGTATAAGTATTTGCAAGATGTAGCGGAGAAAGTACAAAGACTAATTAATCATGCTCCACGAGGGGTACAACCTAAAATAATCACCACACTAGAAAGCAGATTTGAAAAAGCTAGCAGCCAGTTAGATCAAGTTAATACAGCAGCATTAATCGAACAAGTTTATAGTCAAGAAAAGTTTAAAGGTTTTTCTATTGAACAAATAGAATATTTGTGCCGCATTATCCCCAATTTGCTCTTAGCTTTTGGGTTACTGGGTACTTTTTTTGGCATCACAATTAATTTATCTGCCCTGAGTGAAACCCTCAATAATACTGCTGCTTCTAATATTAATGATTTAGTAGGTCAAATACAACAATCATTATCTGGGATGAGTATTGCCTTTGTCACTAGTTTGACGGGATTATTCTTTAGTGCGGCGCTAACAATAGTTAACTGGAAATTTAATACTAGCGCTCTTAAGTATCACGTTATCAGTTCCTTAGAAGACTATCTAGATAATATTTACCTGCCTGAAGTTCAAGGTGATACTCGCCTTGATAAAATAGTCAATAGGATGGTAGAACAGCAGGATGAGTTTTTAACTAAATTTGGTGTGACTGTGCGAGATGCGGTGGAAAGTTCTATGGCTAAGGTCGCAGAACAAATAATCGCAGGGAATCAGCAAGCGACAGATTTGGCCAGACAAGTTTATGAAAAGTTTACAGAGTCAGCAGGTACTATATCTGCTGCTGCTCATGAGTTTGACATTGCCATACATCAACTCAATGGTAAATCTCAGATATTTAAAGATGCGGCGAACATCTTTGCTAATAGTCAATTTCCTGAGAAGTTATTAGCAGCGACTAATAATTTAACCCAGATAGAGGAGAGATTTTCTAACTCGGCTGGAAGTTTAGCTAATACAACAACATCATTTAATTCATTGGTAGTTCAACTGCAAGCACTGGGAGAGGAAATTAAGAGCGTCAATCAAATATCATCCCTAATATTAGATTTAAATCGTATTAATCAAAAGTCTCTGGGTGAGATTATACCTCAACTTAAGGAAGGTGCTGATAGTTTTGCGATCGCAGTAACCAGACTTGAGCAATTAGAAAGTAACCTGATGAATGAGGCTGGAAGTTTAGAGGCGATTTCCGGGGATTTACGAGATTTTATCCAGACAATAAATAATCAAGCTGGTAATATTTCTCAGGAAATGGTCAATGGCTTTGCTAAAGCTGTAACTAGAATTGAACAATTAGAAAATAACCTGATGGATAAGGCTAAAGGTTTGCAGCAAATTACTTTAGATATGCAAGGCTTCGTAGAAATTATCAATAAACACGCTGGAACAGTTAATACATCTCTGGGTAATATATCTCAGCAAATAGATAGGAATTCTGAAAACATATCACGGTTAATGAATAGTAGTAATTCTACTCTGGTTACAGAGTATCAGAATATAGGTAACCTATTGCTGGAAGGTGTGAACAAACAAACAGCAGTAAATCAAGATATCAATGGGAATTTGCAAGATTGTATTCACCATCTCAATGATGCTAAACATGAAATTTATCGGTTACGAACGGAAGTAAAAAGCTCAACATTGAACCCTGAAGATCAAATCATAGATAATTTTACTCATAATAAATAAATTTGACATTTAAATAGGAAAATATGGCTAGACGTTGGCAACGTAATGATTATCATGAAGAATTAAATATTTCCACAGCTTTTACAGATTTAATGTCTAATGCCTTTATGATCCTGCTGTTGTTTTTGTTACTTTTTATCATTAGGTCATTTGTTAATCAAAAACCGGAGTTAGTAGATAGGCAACTAGAGACACCCCCAATTATTCTGATTCCAGATGACCCTAAGCATAGATTTGAATCTGGAAGTGCAAGAATTAACCCCAGGTTTTATAATTACATTGCGACAAAAATCTTACCGGAAATTGAAAGGGCAAGTAAACAGTATAATATCGATATTATAGAGGTGATCGGACATACTGACGGTCAGCCTAATGGTAATATGCCCAGTAACCTAGACTTGAATTTAGAAAATGTCGCCCGTGGTGGATTGGAATTAGAGAAACTACAAGCGGGTTCTAATGCTGATTTGGGGTTAATGCGTGCTTTAGCGGTAGTCCAACAGCTGCGTAATATTCAGGTTAAAGAAAAAAAACTTCCGGGATTGTCCTTCCGTGCTTATTCGGCGGCTCAGTTAATATTACCTAGTGGGGAATTTGCTCCCGTAGTACGTGCACCAGATCAGAACCGCCGCCGCATTGAAATCCGTTTTACCCGGTTGGGTGAAGAGCGAACCGTAAAGTAGTTTAAGTTATTTTGACACTCTGCGGTCTGAAGACACGCAGATTCTTTAAGACTTGCTTAAAAGGAATAGTCAATTATCCCCCTACACGCTCAAAACAACTACCTACGGATAAGTGTTGCAATTGCGCAAAATTTTATATTTTTTTGGCTTT
>NZ_JANQDF010000074.1:0-5223 GCF_029891675.1 Anabaenopsis tanganyikae CS-531 | reverse complement strand
TAAATGGGGCGTACAACATATTAAGAAAAGCAGTCCTGAACGCTTTTGCAGACGGGATAGAGGGGTTAGGAGTAACTCCAATCAGGTTTACCCCTGGTAAAGTGACTTTGTAGATTTGTCTATAATTTCACAAACTCTACTTGACATCCCATGTATTTTACTTATAGTTTTGATAAAAAGTGATAAGAAGTACGTTTTTTGCGGATATATTCAGTATGATTTCGGTTAAAAGATTGGTTGAGGCAGCAAAACAGTCGAACTAGAATTTAATTGGTTCGACTAGATACTATGGAATGGTTTGTGTGTTTCATCACTCACAGGTAGAGAAGTTGAGGAGTAACTGAAATTAGTATGTCTGCATCTCATATCTCCAACTCGATGATTACAGGTTTGAATATCCCTTGGACTCAAGACAAGCAATTGTCACTGATGCAGGGTGAAATTTTCTTGCAAACCTTACCCCATACAGCTTGGGGTGGTGCGGTTACAGCTTGGATGTATTTACCACTACTGCGATCGCATGTATGGCAGCAATTAACTGATTACCGTCGTTGGGTGGAATATTTTCCTGATATTATCAAAAGTCAAGTTTTGTCACAAGCTCAAGTGAAGCGACTGTATCAATCTGCACAAAAGAAATTTTTATTTCTCACAGCCGAAGTAGAAATTTATCTTCATGTCGTAGAACTGCTAGGGGAACAAATTCAATTCCGCATGGAAAGAGGGAGTTTTGCCGACTTCAGCGCCACTTTAGATCTAAAAGATTTGAGTCATGGCACTTTGTTAGCATACCGAGTACAAGCTACCCCTAATATTCCCATCCCCTCTGTTTTGATTCAACAAGCCATGAATTTTGAGTTACCGGCAAATATGCGTAATATGCGACAAGTTTTATGTCAGTAGGCATAACTACAAAGGTGAAACTCTGGTAATGCGGGCACTTTTCCCGCTATTACTATAGCATTTCCCATGCTCGTGAGGTACATTTTTTTTAGTTTGAGGGAACAGGGAACAGGGAACAGGGAACAGGGAATAGGGAATAGGGAATTGGTGTGTACTTCATGAGCCTGAAAAAGGCTCTATACCTGACCCAGATAGAATTTAGCGTTAAATAGGGGACTTAGTCCTTGTCCCCTACTGATGCTTATTTTTCTTAACTGGTAAACACTTCTACAGGTAAACGACTGAAGGAAAGACGCTCATTTTGTACATCCACAAAAATAGTGTCGCCGTCGTTGAATTCACCCCGTAAGATAGCCTTAGCAATTTGAGTTTCTAACTCTCTTTGAATGGCTCGCTTGAGTGGGCGCGCACCATACACAGGATCATACCCTACTTCTGCCAAAAAGTCAAGGGCTGCATCGGAGAGTCTCAGGGATATCTTGCGATCGCTTAATCTTTCCCTTAATCTTTCTAGTTGTATTAGCACAATCTGGCGCAGTTCCTTTTTCTCCAAACCGTGGAAGATAATCATTTCATCAATACGATTGAGGAACTCTGGGCGGAAACTATTGCGCATAGCTTCCATAACTCGGCGGCGCATTTCATCATACTGTGTAGCCTCCCCAGCCACATCGAGAATATACTGTGAACCGATATTACTGGTCATGATAATAATCGCATTCTTAAAGTCCACAGTATGACCTTGGGAATCGGTGACACGACCATCATCGAGGATTTGCAGGAAAATATTAAATACGTCCGGGTGTGCTTTTTCGATTTCGTCGAACAAAATCACAGCATAGGGACGACGGCGAATAGCTTCGGTTAACTGTCCCCCCTCTTCATAACCCACATATCCAGGAGGCGCACCAATTAACCGGGAAACCGTGTGTTTCTCCATATATTCAGACATATCAATGCGCACTAAAGCCTCTTGTGTGTCGAACATATAGGCCGCCAGGGCTTTGGCTAACTCAGTTTTACCGACACCAGTCGGACCGAGGAAAATAAAGCTAGCTGTGGGACGATTGGGGTCAGCTAGTCCCGCGCGGGATCTTTGGATAGCATCGGCTACAGCTGTAACCGCTTCAGCTTGTCCCACGACGCGGCGGTGTAGTTCATCTTCTAAATGCAGAAGTTTTTCCTTTTCTGATTCTACTAACTTGCTGATGGGGATTCCTGTCCACTTAGAAATAATTTCCGCAATGTCAGCTTCTGTGACTTCTTCACGCAATAGGGATTTACCAGTTTTTTGGGCGTTGGCTAATTCCCCTTCTGCGGCTTCTAATTGGCGATGTAAATCTGTTAACTTCCCATATTTCAACTCTGCAGCACGATTCAGGTCATAATTTCTCTCTGCTTGCTGTACTTCTAAATTAACTCGGTCAATTTCTTCTTTAATTGACTGAATTTTGTTGATAATATCTTTTTCCGATTGCCATTGAGCAGTCAGGGTTCTTTGTTCTTCTTTGAGATCCGCTAGTTCTTTTTCAATTCTTTCTAAACGTTCTCGAGAAGCTGCATCTGTTTCTTTTTGCAAAGACAGCTTCTCCATTTCCAATTGCAAAATCTTACGGTCAATTTCGTCTAGTTCCTCTGGTTTAGAGGTAATTTCCATTTTTAACCGTGCCGCAGCTTCGTCTACCAAGTCAATGGCTTTATCTGGGAGGAAGCGATCGCTAATGTACCGACTAGACAATGTAGCGGCTGCAACTAAAGAACTGTCGGATATTTTTACCCCGTGGTGGACTTCATAGCGCTCTTTCAACCCCCGCAATATAGAAATTGTATCTTCTACACTGGGCTGATCTACATATACTTGCTGGAAGCGTCGTTCTAAAGCCGCGTCTTTTTCAATATATTTACGATATTCATCTAAGGTGGTCGCCCCAATACAACGCAATTCACCCCTGGCCAACATGGGTTTTAACAAGTTCCCCGCATCCATAGCGCCTTGGGTAGCACCAGCACCGACGACGGTATGAATTTCATCAATAAATAAGACTATATTACCGCCGGATTCTGTAACTTCTTTTAATACTGCTTTGAGTCGTTCTTCAAATTCCCCCCGGAATTTAGCCCCGGCGATTAAAGCACCCATATCTAAGGCGATTAATTTCCGGTCTTTCAGGGACTGGGGGACATCACCAGCAATAATTCTTTGGGCGAGTCCTTCAGCGATGGCGGTTTTACCAACACCTGGTTCACCAATCAGCACGGGATTATTTTTAGTACGTCGCGATAGAATCTGCACGGTGCGGCGAATTTCATCATCCCGGCCAATAACTGGGTCTAGTTGACCTTTACGTGCTGCTTCTGTCAGATCACGTCCGTATTTTTCCAGTGATTGATATTTTCCTTCTGGATTTTGGTCGGTCACTTTTTGACTCCCACGAATTTGCTTAATAATTTTTTTGAGTTTACCTTCGTCTAAACCAAATTCTTGGCATAAAGCTTTACCAAAGCGGTCATCTTTGGCGTAAGCCAGTAATAAATGTTCAATAGAAATATATTCGTCTTGGAAATCTTGACGATATTTATCTGCTCTATCTAATAGTGTATCTAAACTGCGACCCAGAAATACAGATGTACTGCTACCAGATACTTTTGGTTGGCGTTGGAGAAATTGGTCAGTGCGATCGCGGATTCTTTGCAAATCAACACCCGCTTTAGTTAATATGCTGCTAGCTAAACCATCTTGTTCTAGCAAGGCTTTCATCAGGTGTTCGCTTTCGAGCTGCTGTTGCTGATGTTGTTTAGCAATATCTGGGGTATGGGCGATCGCTTCCCAAGCTTTTTCGGTAAATTGGTTAGGATTAGTGGGTTGCATAGGCTTTTGCAATAATAAAGAACCGCCAAGGATAAATACCTTCAGGCTGCACCGACTGAAAATTTCTATTGTTAATCCATATTGTAAGCAGCACCCCTGATCAGCGAGATCGGTGTTCACGTCTTCTGTGAGTGGTATTTCCCTTCCCCTGCTCCTGAATTTACAAATCTTCTTAGGAAGAACCGAGTATAACCTACATGAGATTTCAAAGGGACTGAATATCCCTAATCAACTCTAAGGTCAGTTGATAGGGTTCTTGTTGTCCCTCTTGCTCAAACAGATTTGCAGCTTGCTGAAGGTCAGCTACTGCACCTTGCTTATTTCCCAAACCAAGACGGGAAATTCCTCGCGCCAGGTAGGCTTTAGCGTAGCTAGGGTTAATTTTGATAGCTTGATTCAAATCAGCGATCGCTTGTCCATAGTCTTCTAATTGAGCACGTGCAAATCCCCGGAGGTAGTAAGTGTCCTCATCGTTAGGATTAATCTTGATAGCTTGGGTATAATCAGATATTGCCCCTTTATAGTCTTCTAATCTACTACGGGCAATCCCTCGATTATAGTAGATATCAGCATTGTTAGGATTAATCTTGATAGCTTGGGTATAATCGGCTATTGCCCCTTGATAGTCTTCTAAGCCACTACGGGCAAATCCTCGGAGATAGTAGGTATCAGCATCGTTAGGATTAATCTTGATAGCTTGATTAAAATCAGCGATCGCCCCTTGATAGTCTTCTAATAGACCACGAGCAATTCCTCGCATGACGTAGGCTTGAAAAAACTCAGGATCAATCTTGATCACCTCGGAAAAATCAGCGATCGCTCCTTGGTATTCTCGTTGTTCCAGCTTCTCTATACCTTCAAAAAAATAATTACGCGTTTGTAACTGCTTTCCCTGTTTCCACTTCCCAGAGTTGGTTGCAGCACATTGGCTTGTATTGCACACTGCACCCACTACCTGGGGCTGTGCTAAGATTATCGATATCCCTAATACTGTGCTTGGTATTATTCTGAGTAACTTGGGTTGGGTATTGTTGATTTTAACTACCATCTGTCAGTGCCAATTATTAATTGTGTATATCATAACAGCACATGGAATTACCTACTTCCAAGAAACACATAAAAAAAAGAGAGTGACAACAAAAAGCGATCGCGTTCTGTAAACAATCACATCCTGGATTTTTACCCCAATAGGGAGGATAGGCTCACAAACCCATCCCCCCAAACCTTTATTTCCTCGCAATTACCCAGACTGCGTGGACGATTCCAGGAATATAACCCAAACAGGTCAACAAGATATTAATCCAAAAATCTAGAGTTTGTGAAATTATAGACAAATCTACAAAGTCACTTTACCAGGGGTAAACCTGATTGGAGTTACTCCTAACCCCTCTATCCCGTCTGCAAAAGCGTTCAGGACTGCTTTTCTTAATATGTTGTACGCCCCATTTAAA
>NZ_JANQDF010000073.1:0-46724 GCF_029891675.1 Anabaenopsis tanganyikae CS-531 | reverse complement strand
GATTTTTTCGACTTCTTCGAGGATGAACCGCCTTTGACCGCCTGGTGTACGGATTGCTTTAAGCTTGCCTTCGTTTTCCCATCTCCTGAGACTGGAGACATGGACACCAAGGATTTTAGCTGCTTCCTTGGGAGTGACATGTTGCATCAAGACTTCATTAAATCAACTACTTTTAGTATAGGGTGAGTTAGTATGATTTACTCGGTTTAAGCAAATAATTTACAATTATTTACACGTCTCACAACTGACTTAGCCGTAGTTCCAACCGCGCACAGATAAGTCTAAACCGAGTTGGGTGATTATTCAGTTCGGTGAAAAATCTGCTAATCTTCTAAGTCCATGCTGGCATCATCTTCATCATGATCGTAGTGAATATCATCAAGCTCAATCATGTCAGAAATTTCTTCTACTGAATTCAGTCCCCGATATTCTTGAGGTTCACGCTCTATGAGTCGACCATTTGACTTCAACCATTCTAGTAAAACAAACTCATTACTAGTACGAATTACCGTGGCTCGTTGGTTACGAGGTGCTTCACTCAAGGGGCCATTAGACATAATATAAAAACCTCAATTTTTAGGATAAAAACTAGACTGGCTGGAACTGACATCATCCCATAACCTTTAGCATGGCGATTCTTAACCTCATTAAGCGTCTCGACCATCTGTGAGACAAAGACACACTCAGTTACTACATTTAGGTTAGCTACAATGGAATGTATGACTAGACTAAACCTACACAATTGTATCATAGGTAAACAAGGCTGTTAAACCCAAACCAAACCCAAAACAATATGACTGCTGCGACAACAACTTCTATTGGTTTAGCCTCCCGTTTGGTAAATGGTATCCTGGCTATCAAACCTTTAGCCAGTGTAGCCAAGCATCAAGCTAGACAAATGATGATTAAACGCGCTGAAAAAATCGGCGTTCCCTGGACACAAGAAGTCAAAAGCTTACAGTCCCGTGATTGGACACCAGAACTCACAAAAGTTCACAATCCCCAGCTTGCTTACCCAGACTACTATCTCACCTCATTTCATGCTTACGACAGTGGTAATCTCAGTTGGCAAGCTGCCTTTGAAGTCAAACCCGCTGCCCATGCTGTTCATGCTAAAATCTGGCAGGATGCAGATACCCAAGGTGATGCTAAACTACGTCAAAGTTACCACGATATTCTCACAGCTTCCCTTCCCCATGCTCCCCAAGATATTTTAGATGTGGGATGTAGTGTAGGACTAAGTACCTTGGCTCTACAAGCAGTTTATCCCCAGTCTCAGATTACAGGTTTAGACCTATCGCCTTACTTTTTAGCCGTTGCTGACTACCACGCCCAACAATCTCAAGCTCACATCAATTGGCTCCATGCTCCCGCAGAATCTACTGGGTTACCAGATGCATCTTTTGACTTAGTTTCTATTTTCTTAATGTGCCACGAATTGCCCCAGTCAGCAACCCGAAATATTTTGGCAGAAATGCGCCGGGTGCTGCGTCCTGGTGGTCATTTAGGGATTATGGATATGAATCCCCAATCAGAAATATACAAGAAAATGCCCCCCTACATTTTGACCCTGCTCAAAAGTACTGAACCTTATTTAGATCAATATTTTGCTTTGGATATTGAGCAAGCTTTAGTTGATGCTGGTTTTCATGTTCCCACTATCACCAGCAACACCCCGCGTCACCGCACAATTATAGCTCAAGTCAGGTGCTGATTTGTAGATGTTGACTTCCCTCTCCCAAATGGAGAGGATGTAAACATAAATATACACCCCAAATAAACCCCCTGTGAGTTTTGACAACCTTTGTAAATTACTAGCATCAAAAACATCCGCAAGAATTTGCGCGGTGGTTACTACCAGAAGAACCACAACTTAGGTCATCCAGGAGCCCAATTAGTTTATGCTGTAAATAGTGAAACTTTAAGAAATATTGAGATAGGTTTACAGAATAATCATGCAATGTATTGTTAATCGTCGCGCTCAGTTTTTAGCTAGTCATCGGTATTGGTTACCGGAACTGAGCGAAGCCGAGAATATGGCAAAGTTCGGTCTCTCCGCCAAATTCCCCGGTCAAGGACATAACTATGTGGTTTTTATCTCCATGTCCGGTGAACTGGATGAGTATGGTATGGTATTGAACTTATCTGATGTCAAACACATCATCAAAAGAGAAGCTACTGGACAGCTAGATTTTTCTTACCTTAATGAGGTGTGGCCAGAATTTCAGCAAACTCTCCCCACTACCGAAAATATTGCTCACGTGATTTGGCAACGTTTAGCACCCCATTTACCCTTAGTCCGTGTCCAGTTGCTTGAACATTCGCAACTTTGGGCAGATTATACAGGAGAGGGAAAAAAAGTGGCCTTGACTGTCAGGAGTCATTTTAGCGCGGCCCATCGTTTAGCACCTAACCTCAGTGCCGAGAAATATGGTAAGTGTACCCGTACCCACGGACACAACTATCATCTAGAAGTTACAGTAGAAGGCGAAATAGACCCACGCACTGGGATGATTGTAGATTTAGCTGCTGTTAATAGAGTAGTAGAAGATTATGTACTTGAGTTGTTAGATCACTCTTGCTTAAATGAAGATATTCCCTATTTTGCGGAATCGGAAATAGTTCCCACTACAGAGAATATTGCACTTTACATTAGTAATCTGCTCAGGTCTCCTATTCATGACTTGGGAGTTAATCTGTCTCGAGTTAAATTATTTGAAAGTCATGAGTTGTGGGTAGATTATAATATAGGTGAAACAGAAACCTCCTTGACTGTTGCCACTCATTTTAGTGCAGCCCACAGATTGGCCCATCCTAATTTAAGTTTAGAGAAAAACCTAGAAATTTACGGTAAATGCGGTAGGGTAAATGGACACGGACATAATTATCATTTAGAAGTTACCCTGAAAGGAGAAATTGACCCCCGCACAGGTATGGTAGTTGATTTAGGTGCTTTAAACCGGGTCATTGCTGATTATGTCTTAGAACCATTTGATCATGGTTTCTTAAATAAGGACGTTCCTTATTTTGCCGAAGTTGTCCCCACCGCTGAAAATATCGCCCTACATATCACTAACTTACTGCGATCGCCCGTTGAAGAACTAGGTGCTCGACTGCACAAAATCAAACTAACTGAAAGTCCCAATAACTCCTGTGAAATTTACTGCACACAGTCAGATACAAATACTGTCAACGCGGTAAAATCTGAACCAGTTTTAGTTTAAACCTCAACCGGGACCACAACCCCTCCCTTCCAGAGGGGAAAGGGTTAAGGAGAGATGCTAAAATTCCCCCTCCCTTCCAGATGGGAGGGGGTCAGGGGGTGGGGTATTTATTTTCCTCTCCCTTCCAGAGTGTACAAAAACTGCTGATAAATTATACAGAGGGTAGTAAAGCCCGCTTAGATGATGATCAAGTCACCCAATTAGCGGAAGACAATGACAACCTAAGTTTACTGCTTATGGAAGGAATTAAAAAGTCTAGTCTCAGCATTTCTTTATCAACTTTTTTACTGAGAACATAAGCTTTAATTATTACTATCTCTTCAGCAATCTTTGACGCATCCCCACAGCAAAACTATTCACCTCTGGTATTTTCAAACATGAGGCAATGATAGCAAAAACCAAGATACCCACTAAACCCGATACACATAACTGTAACAGTTGAATAATTAACCCCTGTGTACCCAACAACTGCTGTAAACTCACTAAAGTACCAAAACTAGCAACACCAGCCGCAACACTACCCGCAGTTAAACCCAAAATTGGGATACTCCACTCACGCCAAGGTAAACCATTGAGTTTACGGTCAAGTAACCATAATAGCATTACTACAGAACTAAAGTTTACACCTACGGTTGCTAAAACAATCCCAGTCGCCCCAAAAGGTTTAACCAAAATCCCATCAAGTACAGCGTTAAGGAAGATGTTAAAAGTACTAATCCTAAAAGGTGTCTGTCCATCTCCGAGAGCATAAAATACCCGTACCAATACATCCCGCCCTAAATATACAAACATCCCCACACCATAGGCAATCAGCAGGGATGAAACCAGCTGTGTGGCTTGTTGTTGGAAAGCACCCCGTTGATAAATTATCTCTACGATGGGGACAGATAACACCACCATTAACGCTCCTAATGGTAACATCGTGACGGCGGTGAGTAAAATTCCTTGGCGAATGCGTAACTTTAGGTCTGGCCAATGTTCGGGAGCCGCTAACTTAGCAAACATTGGTAATAAAGGTAACAAAATAATATTAGAGATAATACCCAGGGGAGTTTGCACTAGGAGATTGGCATAGTTAAACCCAGCCGCCGCACCGGGTATGGGACTAGCAAAGTAAAGGTCTGTGGCGACGTTAATCGGCATCATCCCGGAGGAAATTGTAGCTGGTGTCATAATTTTGATCACCTCTTGCACTCCAGGGGATTTAAAATCAAACCGCAGGCGCAATGTACCTAGTCCTAAGCGCCACTGGACAATTAACTGGGCTAACCATTGGAGAATTGCGCCCCCTAGGGTTCCCCAAGCTAAGACCATACCACCGATGAAGGCGTATTCTGGTTTAATAATATCTTCACCTAGTTGCCCGGTTAAGATGGCAATGCCGGCAATCACAGTTACACTAGATAAAAGGGGACTGATGGAAAGTAACCAATATTGATTAGCGGCGTTGAGGGTACCAAAACCAATACCTATTAAACCCGCAAATAAGGCCATGGGTGCCATAATGCGGATCTGTTGAATGGCGATCGCCCTGGTAGTCGATTCTAAGCCATAACCAACAATATCAATGATGGTATCAGCAAAGAAAATCTGAGCCAAGGTCACCAGTAGGAGTAATCCACCTACCAGAGTTGTTACCGTTTCTACCAGGGGGGCGCTTTCCGAGCGTGAGCGCTTGGCTAGAACACTGACAACCGCACTGTGTAATGGTCCATTCACCCCACCCAGTAAGATTAAGAGAAAACCCGGAATAATATAAGCGTAACTATAAGCAGTAGCCGCAGCCCCAACACCAAAAGCCGCGGCGATCGCCTGCTGTCGCACTAAACCAAAGACTTTACTAATTAATGTAGCCGCCGCTACTATCCCCGCAATTCCCGCCAAGGAACGAGGGGGTTTCTGGTCTTCTTGAGTCACTTACTATACCTGACAACTATTACCGACATCCTAAACTATCCCGTGTCGCCACCCCTGTAACGGGATTGATACCCTGAGCGCGATCGCACATTAAAGAAACTTGATACCGGTCTATCAAAGCATCTGTAAAATCAGCACCAGTGATGTCCGCATCAAAAAACCGACTCCGGGTCATAGTTGCTTCTGTAAAAATAGCATTCTTTAAATTTGCCCCATCCATAGTCACCCGGTCAACTAAAGCCCCTGTGAGATTTGCACCCTCCAAATTAGCATTTAACAACACCCCCTTAGTCAGAATCGCATTGCTTAAATTAGCCCCTTGGAAATTTGCGCCCCGCATTTCCGCCGCCACAAAAGTCACCCCAGATAAATCAATGTTAGAAAAATCACTATCTTGGAGACTAGCATTACTATAGTTGATTGTGCTAATTTGAGCCAAAACTGGTTGAGGATTAATTAGCACCCATAACCAAGTCAAAACCACAATTACCAGCCAACTAAATAATTTAAGTAAAAACTTTTGCATAACTCTAAAAACTTTGTTGATGATCATTAGCCAATAGTTTAGTAGACTATGATCCCCAGAGGGAACCCAAAATCAAATCATGACTAATGACTAATGACCAGTGACTATTTCCAATCTTGACCAATACGAATTGTAATATCCGATTCTAAATCCCCAATTGCCGAAACATTAATCTTACCCAAGCCAATAATGTCATAAAGCTCAACTCCCGTGGTTCGGTTTCCTCTGTGAACAATAATCTGAGTCTGTCTGTGGGGGTCAGGCCAATCCGACACAGCATGAACATTTGTAAAACCTTTTTGTTTGAGATAGTCAATAACCTTTTCAGTCATCTGAGGTTGATTGGAAGAATTTTGAATAGCAATTCTCAGGTCTTGGACTGGACGTACATCAGCGTCAACATCAGGTACATCTACCCCCACATAATTACTCAATAGAGTCTGCTGTTTATTAAGATTCAGCCAATAACTATTGGGGTCTTGACTAAAGCGGCTGAAATTACCGGGTAGAATGGTCATTTGTAAATTATCATCTTCCAGGTTCACCGAATAATTTACCAAGGCCATCATTTCTTCTATTTTGAGATTGGTGTCAAAATATTTCCGCATCAGACGGGTTAAATGAGGTAATCTCGGTAACACAGTCGGACTATTGACCTGTTGCAGTAAGGCTTTAATTAGCACTTGCTGTCGTTGTACTCTAGGTAAGTCCCCTAATCCTGGTTCGCGGTATCGAGCAAATTTTTCTGCTTGTTCACCGTTGAGGGTTTGCCAACCACTGGGTAAATTAATGGATTGATGACTAGAATCTTGATATTGCATACCTTGAGGTACAAAAACATCAACCCCACCCAATTGATCAACTAACTGCCTCAGTCCACTAGTTGAAATACGGATATACCTATGTATAGGAGCATTATTTAAAGTCCGGCTAACTACCCGTGCTGCTAAAACAGGACCCCCTTGAGCATTAGCTTCAGACACCTTAGTTAAACCTCTTTCTGGGATAGCAATCATGGTATCCCTGGGAATTGACAACACCCGCATAGTTTTATTACTAGGGTTGAGTCTAACCAGCAACATGGTATCACTGGTTCCTGTAAAACTTTCCGGAGAGCCATCAATACTACCTGGCACCGGATCAACTCCCATAATCAAAATATTCATCGGTCGTGACAGCTTATACTGGGAAATTTTGCCCCATAATTCCCCAGGTAAGGGTATTCTCTGATCATCTTCACCAGAAAATCCCAATTCTTCATCTGTTCGGTCAAGATTACTCCATAATGGAGTCCACAGCGCCAAAGTCGATACTAACAGACCTGAAAAAACGATCCCCACCACTGTGGTCAATGTCCACAGTAGCCATCGAGGTACACTCAAGCCTAACCTCTGGTAAATATCCTTGGGAATTAGACCCACAGACTCAACAACACTCGGGGAAATAGTTCCTGGTTCATGGGGCACTATTTCCAGTTCGGATGGTGATATCTGTTGAATTCCCAGATCATTTTCTCCCCATGATACCTGTTGAGTTCTTTCCTGTACTTCAAACTCTGGTAATTCTTGAAAGGTCACCTGATTTTCTAACCATTGAAATTGTTTAATCACACATTATCTCCCCAATCAACCACTACCTTAAGGTCTGTTAATCGCATCCACAAATCCTGTCAGGCCAAAAGCTCACTGTACACTGATAATGATCTGACCTGAGTGTGTAGACAACATGAGTAATTCACTCTTCCCTGTAATTCTGGCCGGTGGCAAAGGTGAGCGTTTTTGGCCCCTCAGTCGCCAAAACCGACCTAAGCAATTTTTAAGCCTTGATGGTAGCTCTAGAAGTCTGTTACAAGCAACCGCCGATAGGTTATTAGCCTTCACCAATGGTTGGAATGACCTCTGGGTCATTACTTCTAGTCAGATAGCCGCAGGTGTCAGACAACAACTACCCCTACTGCCATCTGAAAATTTACTCATTGAGTCCGAGGGACGAGATACAGCCGCTGCAGTTGCCTGGGCAAGTTTAGAAATTAAGCAGCGTTACGGAGAAGATGCTATCATAGGCTTTTTTCCCTCTGACCACTGGATAGCTGACCAAGAAGCATTTGTACATACCTTAATGGCTGGTACCGAGCTAGCGGCCAGCACAGAGGCCATTGTCACTCTGGGGATCAAGCCTACTTTCCCATCAACTGGTTACGGCTATATTGAACAAGGCGAAAATATTGGTAGATTTAATGATTTGCCAGCCTATCACGTCAGCCGCTTTACTGAAAAGCCTAACCGTGAAACAGCAGAAACTTTTCTATCTACGGGGCGTTTTAGCTGGAATAGCGGAATGTTCGTATTTCGGGCTGGGGTGGTTCTCAAGGAACTTTATACCCATGCGCCAGAAATTATCGAACCATTAGAACAACAAGGCCCTGATGTATATCCTCAGTTGCTTAAACAGAGTATAGACTATGCTCTGATGGAAAAAACAAATTTAGCATATGTCTTACCAGTTGAATTTGGTTGGGATGACTTGGGAGATTGGAATGCACTCGATCGCCTACTGAAAAAACCTGAGAATCCGAATGTAGAACTAGCTACCCATGTGGGATTGGATACCCATGGTGCTATTGTTTATGCTACCAATTCAGAGGATGTAATTGTTACTATTGGTCTAGAGGATGTTGTGATTGTGCGCGATCGCAATGTAACTCTTGTAGTCAATAAAGACCGCACTCAAGAAATTAAACAGATTCTCAAAACCCTTGCAGATGATCCCCGATTTACTGAACTGCTATAAATCCTAGAGTCTGAGAGTTAAAACCCCGATCAGAGGCTGAGGATTGGTTGCATTCATTATAACTGATATGTGTGTTGGCAGGACTTAGGGAGCAGGGAATAGTACCGCCCCGGTCACGAGAGTTTGATTTTCTGCCTAGTTACACCGCTGCTCTACCAGATTACTCCCTGCTCCCCCTGTTTCCCCTCATCCCCCTATTTCCCCACAATGTTCCTCACTCAAACTGTTCCCCGTCAAAGAGAAATTATCGAGGTAGTCCTCCGCAATGGTTGGGACTATATGCGAAGAGTACTCACCGGTGGTAAAGCTGATGAACCTCAACTACCCACACCGGCAGTTTTAAAGAATATCCTGGTGGATTTGGGTCCAGTTTATGTTAAACTGGGTCAGCTACTTTCGACCCGTCCAGACTTACTCAGCGCCGCCTACATTGAAGAGCTTTCCACTCTCCAAGACGAAGTACCCCCAGTTCCTTGGTCAGACATAGAAGTATTAATTCGTCAGCAGCTAAAACACCCACTGGAAGAAACATTCAGCATAGTTAATCATGTCCCTGTAGCGGCCGGATCAATCGCTCAGACTCATCGAGCTACATTAGTAGATGGTCGAGAAGTTGCTCTCAAGGTACAACGTCCGGGAATCGATCTCACTGTAGCTCAAGATATCGTTTTAATTCAAGGTATTGCTGATTTAGTAGCGCGCACAGAGTTTGGGCAAACTTACGAAATCAAAGCGATCGCTGCTGAATTTACCAAAGCTTTAGAAGACGAGTTAGATTTTACACTGGAAGCAGGTTTTACAGACCAGCTGCGAGGTAATTTAGCCCGTAGTCGCTGGTTTGATCCCACACAACTGGTAGTTGCGGAAATCTTCTGGGAATTGACTACCCAGAAGTTATTGGTCATGGAATGGCTCGATGGTGTACCTTTACTTTCCGCGAATTTAAATCGGTTCCCGGAAAATGGTAACGATGCTCACACACAACGCCGGGACATTACTACCCTGCTATTTCGGGCTTTTTTCCAGCAAATATACATTGATGGCTTCTTCCATGCTGACCCCCATCCTGGAAACTTATTTTATCTCGCAGATGGTCGCATTGCGCTTTTAGACTGTGGAATGGTGGGCAGACTTGATCCCCGCACCCAGCAGATCCTCACAGAAATGCTTTTAGCCATCATTGATTTAGATGCGGGTCGATGCGCCCAGTTAACTTTACACTTAGCAGATTCTTCTGGTCCGGTGATTTTGTCCCGGTTAGAAAATGATTATGATCGCATGTTGCGGAAGTATCATCATGTCAGCTTGAGTGATATGAATTTCAGTCACATAATTTATGAAATTCTGCAACTGGCCCGTCAAAATAAAATTCGCTTACCCAGCAATATGGGCTTATATGCCAAAACCCTGGCTAACTTAGAAGGGGTAGCTCGTGGATTCAACCCACAGGTGAATTTATTTGACGAGATCCAGCCATTAATTACAGACTTGTTTCGACGACAACTACTAGGGAGTAATCCACTACCATCACTCTTAAGAACTGTCCTAGATATTAAGAGTCTATCATTACAATCTCCCCGGCAAATTGAACTATTATTAGAGCGAGTTACTTCGGAAACCTTACAGTGGAATCTCTCACTGCGTGGTTTAGATGGTATGCGGCGCACTCTGGATGACGCAGCTAACAGATTATCTTTTAGTATTTTAGTAGGTTCTCTGATTATGGGAGCCGCTATTATTTCCACCAAAGCCCAAACTACTCAACTGTCATTTTTAAGTAGTGTTCTGTTTGCTGCTGCTAGTTTATTAGGTTTGTGGCTAGTTATTAGTATTTTACGCTCTGGGCGTTTAAAGTAACTGTTGAAAAAAACCTCCTAAAATCTACTGATGTCAAAATGGGTCATATTTCTTGTATTTATAGCATTTCCCATGCTCGTGAGGTACAATTTTTTTTAGTTTGAGGGAACACCGGAACACTGGAACACTGGAACAGGGAATAGGGAATAGGGAATAGGGAATTGGTGTGTACTTCATGAGCCTGAAAAAGGCTATATAAGGGATAATTTGGGATCTCACCGCTACAGGAAAATGCTATATGTCAATTATTACTGTTGAAAATCTCTGTAAATTTTACCCAGTGGCGGTTAAGCAGCCGGGCATAAAAGGCACGCTCACCCACTTTTTCCGGCGCACTTACCGCTCTATTAAAGCAGTAGAGGATGTTTCCTTTGAAATTTCCCCCGGTGAGGTGGTGGGTTTTTTGGGACCCAATGGTGCTGGTAAAACTACGACCCTGAAAATGCTCACAGGGCTGATTCATCCTTCTGGGGGTACAGTTAGAGTGGCGGGATACGTGCCATTTTTGCGCCAAGAACGATTTCTGCAAAAAATTACCTTGGTCATGGGTCAAAAACAGCAGTTACTCTGGGACTTACCAGCCCTAGATTCTTTAAAAATCAACGCTGCTGTTTACAACATCTCAAATCAAGAATTTCACAGACGGGTCGGGGAATTCACACAGATGTTGAATCTAGAAGGAAAGCTGACCCAACCAGTGCGGAAATTATCTTTAGGTGAACGGATGAAAGCCGAACTGTTAGCAGCACTGTTGCATCATCCTCATGTATTGTTTCTCGATGAACCGACACTGGGACTAGATGTAAATGCTCAGGTGGCGGTACGGGATTTTTTACGGGAGTATAATCGCCGTTATCAAGCTACTGTGTTATTAACTAGTCATTACATGGCTGATATTACTGCTTTATGTCAGCGGGTACTATTGATTCACCAAGGAAAGCTGATGTATGACGGTAGTTTAGATGGATTGGTGGCAAATTTCGCACCTTACCGCGAAATCCATATTGAGTTAACCGAGCCGCTACCTAGAGAAAAACTCATGTTCTACGGTGATGTCCAGTCCCTAGAGGGGCGTGCTGTGAGCTTTATCGTACCACGAGAAACCCTGACCAGTACAGTATCTCAAATTCTGGCAGATTTAGAAGTCATTGATTTAACAGTGACTGAGCCGCCAATAGAAGAGGTGATTGGTAGAGTTTTTCAGGCGGGAGTGGTGTAATTTCAGTGAAAAAAATTCTTAGGAAAATCTTGACTTTGCTGTCTGTTTACTACGCCTATATGGTGGAGTATCGGGCGGAATTGATTTTATGGGTTTTGGCTGGCGCTTTACCTATTATCTTGATGGGTGTCTGGATACAGGCGGCCCAAGGTGGGGAGTTTGCTCTGACACCTGCAGATTTTGCCCGCTACTTTATCACGGTTTTTTTTGTGCGACAAGTTACTGTTGTCTGGGTAATTTGGGAGTTTGAAAAGGAGATAGTGGAGGGTAAGCTATCATCCCGCTTATTGCAACCCCTAGATCCAGTCTGGCGCCATGTCGCTGCTCATCTTTCCGAAAGGGTGGCTCGTCTACCTTTTGCACTACTACTAGTTTTTTTGTTTTTTACCCTCTATCCTCAAGCTGTTTGGTTACCTAGTTGGTGGCAATTATTACTCTTTTTTATTGCATGTATACTCAGTTTTATTTTACGGTTTGTGATTCAGTATACTTTTGCTATGTTCGCATTTTGGACAGAACGCGCTAGTGCTTTGGAAAACTTCTGGTTTCTATTTTATTTATTTTTGTCGGGCTTAATTGCACCTTTGGATGTTTTTCCCGAAACGGTGCGCACGGTGGTTATGTTTACGCCTTTCCCTTATTTGATTCATTTCCCAGTCAGTCTTTTGGTGGGGTTACCTGTTGATGTTGCCGGGGGATTTTTAGCCATTTTAGCCTGGATATTCATATTTTTCGCGGTAAATCGCCTGCTGTGGCTTGGGGGACTAAAACGTTATTCTGGTATGGGTGCCTAAAATAACGTCACACCTTACTAACCAAAGGTCAGGTTTTTGGCAAATGTCAAAGGTGAGTGGTGTCAAAACACACATTTATATGTTATTTAATTTATATTTATCAGGTGTGTTTTTATGTCTATCAAGATTCTCATTGGCATTGTTATACTGTTGGCGATCGCATTTTTGAGTCTGATCATCCTCAAAATCAGAACTAATCGCCAGGTCAATCAAATGTGGCGATTGTGTTCCCTGTGTTCTTCACAAGCCTCCCCGACACAGGAATACTTCAGTGAAGACATGATTACTGGATTGCCACCCACTGTACAGCGTTACTTTCTACACGCTATTGCTCCAGGGACACCCTTAGCTCATGCTAATCAATTAAAGATGCAGGGGCGCTTGAGATTGGGACGGGATAAATCTTGGCTTTCCATGCGTTGTCAAGAACTTATCACCTCACAAGGATTTGTGTGGAAAGCCATCATCGGTGGTAAATTATTAAAGCTTGATGGTGCTGATTATTACATGATTAATGGTTTAGGGCGAGTGCAATTTGGACTCTGGGGATTAATCCCAATTATCAACGTACATGATCACAATACTCTTCGTTCTAGCATTGGGCGCTTAGTACAGGAATTTGTCTGGTTACCATCCGCCTTGTTACCCCAGCAGGGCGTAGAGTGGCGAGAAATTTCTGATGACACCATTGAAGCCAGACTGAAGATAAATGATGAACCCGTCACCCTCACCCTAGTCATTGATACTGATGGCAAAGTTTTAGAAATTTCTTCACCCCGTTGGGGAAATCATACAAACAATCGCAAATGGCGCTATATTCCCTTTGGCGGTAAATGTCACGCAGATCAAACTTTTGGTGGTTTTACCATTCCTTCTCAGGTCAATGTCGGTTGGTGGTTTGGTACAGAACGTTACTTTGACTTTTTTAAATGCACAATTAAACAGGCTAAATTTCAATCTTAGTCAGTTGGTGGTTGACGGAATTCCGACCAGGATGTTATGACTATAGACCCCCTGGAGCATGGTGGCTGATGCTACAGGAAATTGAAAACCAGATGAGGACACAGACCTATGTGTGTTGATCTGTGTCCATCTCTGGTGGAAATTAACCCGACATCATTCCCACTCTATAGTTCCAGGGGGCTTAGAAGTAATATCATAAACCACACGGTTAACCCCCTTCACCTCATTAACAATGCGATTAGAAATTTCTTCCAAGACATCGTAAGGTATCCGCGCCCAGTCAGCCGTCATACCATCTTCACTCGTGACAATACGCAGAACAATAGGATAAGCATAAGTGCGTTTATCCCCCATTACGCCTACACTGCGAATTGGTAGTAACACAGCAAATGCTTGCCAAACATCATGGTATAAACCACGCTTGTTAATTTCTTGACGCACAACCAAATCAGCATCACGGAGAATATTCAACCGTTCGGGGGTGACTTCCCCTAAAATGCGAATTGCTAAACCAGGACCGGGGAAAGGTTGGCGTTGTACAATTTCTTCTGGTAAGCCAATCGAACGCCCAACTTTACGGACTTCATCTTTAAACAGTTTCCGCAATGGTTCCACCAGTTTAAACCGCAGGTCTTTGGGTAAACCACCAACGTTGTGATGACTCTTAATTTTTACTGCTACTCGTTCCCCTGTTTGGGGGTCTACGTTAGTATCAGCGGACTCGATCACATCTGGATACAGAGTACCCTGGGCTAAATAGTCAAAATGTCCCAGGCGTTTAGATGTTTCTTCAAATACCTGGATAAATTCATGTCCAATACGCCGGCGCTTTTCTTCTGGGTCTGTTACCCCGGCAATCATCGACAAAAAGCGCTCGCGAGCACTAACATATTCTACAGGAATATGAAACTGTTCTTTAAATAGTTTGAGTAACCGTTCCGGCTCCAACTTACGCATAAAGCCTTGGTCAATAAACACACAGGTCAATTGTTCCCCAATAGCTTTATACAACAAAAAGGCCAGGGTAGAAGAATCCACACCCCCAGACAAGGCTAACAGTACCCGCTTATCACCTACTCTGGCGCGAATTTCCCGAATTGCTTCTTCTACAAAAGCCTCTGTAGTCCATGTGGGTTCGCAATCGCAGATATGATAGACAAAGTTACGAATTAAGGCCAGTCCCCCCAGAGAATGTACTACTTCAGGATGGAACTGGACACCATAAAGTTTTCTTTCGTGGTCAGCAATGGCGGCGCAGGGTGTATTATCTGTGTGTGCCAACACTTCAAACCCTGGTGGCATTTTTGTCACTGAATCTCCGTGACTCATCCACATGGTGGTACCATCTTCCACATTAGTCAGTAAGTCTGTGGGGTCATCTATATATAATGATGCTTTACCATACTCTCCTCGCTCTGCTTTAGCCACTTCCCCATGGAGTTGGTTAACCATCAACTGCATACCATAGCAGACACCCAGGACAGGAATACCTAAATTCCAGATTTCTTGGTCGCAATGGGGGGCGTGTTCCACATAAACTGATCCCGGTCCACCAGAGAGAATGATCCCCTTGGGATTTAATTTGCGTAATTGTTCGGATGTTGTGCGATAAGATAGAACTTCCGAGTATACTTGAGTCTCGCGGATTCTGCGCGCAATCAGTTCAGAATATTGGGAGCCGAAGTCGAGAATTACAATCATTTGACGATCTAGCCCCCCCAAATTGTCTATTTGAGGTGCTGGTTCGGTTGGTAGAGTCACCGATGTATTCATGGGGAGTTGTAAATGTAAGGTAAACAGTCGCTCTATAGCCTAAGTGAAAACCATTCATTCCCTGCTGATGCTGGTAAATGGTTGAGTTGATCCCCAACAAACGCAAGGTTAAATGCGCTTGCTAGACAATGTTGATGGCATAGTTTTAAAAGAATAACTGATCCAAGGATGGATACTGAAAAAAATATTTATGGGGATTATTTATGATTATTCATATTAAACTAACACAATTTTTCCATTAACATGCAACCGATTTTGCTCTTGATGAGAATTTGCCGATCGCGATCAAACAGAACCGAGCCGCACAGTGTTGGTGCTGCGCCTCTGGTACTATGACTTTGAATGTATGCTTGGGAACGAGTATCAATAGCTTGAGCGATCGCAGTATAAACTTGATTAACCCAATCACTACCCGTCACAGTATCCAAGGTTCTTAAGTATTTTAATGCAGCCTCAGCCGTAGGACTTTCAAAAACAGACTGTATATCGTGGGAATTTAAACCCACCAAGGCACAATGGGCGGCTAAAATTTCCCGACGGCCATCAGCCAACTGGTGATGAGTATGAAAAATCCCCCCAGCCAATTTCATCAGTTTTCCGTGATAACCAAATAACAAGATTTCCTTCACACCCAGTACATCTGCTGCTACTAACATTGGCCCCAACCAGTTAGCAGTTTTTACCATTTGTTCAGGATTGATTCCCAGTTGACGCGCCAAATCTAGACCATTTTCGCCGATGCAAAATACCAAATTTTCAAACCGACTGGCTTTATGTTCTAACTCAGTGCGGAAAGCTGTTAATTGCTCTGGTGTGCTTAAAGGTTGAGAAATACCAGTTGTCCCCAACAGCGAAAGACCTTCCACCACACCAAAAGCAGGATTAGAAGTGCGCACAGCCAGCGATCGCCCGAATGGTAGAATAATATTGACAGTGATTTTCTCATCAGCTGCTAGCATCCGCCGGAGATTTTCTTGTAGCAACCTGTGAGCATAAGCATAAATCGCCGGCTGATAGTCCGCATTTAGCTGTTTACCAATTCCTTCCCCACCTTGAATAATTACAGGCTCCCCATCGCCCACACGCCATTGCACCAGGGCCCAAATTGGTGTATTTCTGGTTAAATCCAGATTATCACCTGGTTCGCTGCGGGTAATTGCCAAAGCCATATGATCAGATAGACCTGCTACCTGTTCAATGGGTATTTCTGCCATTTCTGCGGGTGAAATCAAGTCCACCGACACAGATGTTACAGCTTGGTCATGGCGTAACCAGT
This sequence comes from Anabaenopsis tanganyikae CS-531, assembly GCF_029891675.1. Lineage (NCBI taxonomy): Bacteria > Bacillati > Cyanobacteriota > Cyanophyceae > Nostocales > Nodulariaceae > Anabaenopsis > Anabaenopsis tanganyikae. Next base: position 30,385 of record NZ_JANQDF010000073.1, on the reverse strand, counting down.
GTAAAGCCGCCATAGCAGAAGCACAGGCAAAAACCGGGAGAGTGTATCCAGAAACAGACATGATGATTAAATGATTATTACACACCAACTGCTGACAGTAGATCTTCCATAGCTTCCCCAGAAAGTCCTTTTTGGATATAATTGGGAGCTTCAGGATTGTAAGGGCTTTGGATGCGGTCAATATTCAAAATTACCGCATCCTCCGGGATAACTTGTACATCCGGGTCAAATGCAGTTGGGCGCATCAAGGAACTAGAGAAACCTTTAAAAATAGCAACTTGATCTTGATAATTGGCGATTTCCAATGTTACCAGCAGAACTTCTTGGGGGCGTTTGGTGGTGTATTGTTCCAAGCGTTTACCAATGCAATTATTCATCTCAACTAGTGTTGTACTGCTGAACGTCCTTGTTTTCCTAGCTTCACAAGTACAAAGTAGGTTAAGTACACTACATAGATTACTAAACTCAGTATAGCCAAAAAACCTAGAAACACAGGTGTGCTATTCTCATGGAAATATTGTTTAAACAGTAAGGGCGCTTCCAACCAAACTTGACAATAGGGAGTTTTGATAGCAGTTTCCGAGACAGCACACCCTAAAAAAGGCACAAGAGCAATTGCACCCAAAATAGAATAAATAGTCACACCCCAGCGCCAAGAGGTAAAAATCAGTTTTAAAGGGCTACTTTGCTGGTAATCAATTTCATCATTGAGGTCTAGCCAAAACCACAGAGAAATAGGAATGAGAATCCGCCCGATGAACCCAGATATAAAGCTGATTGGGTACTGACCAATCATTAAATAGACGGTGATGGCTAATAGACTGGATACCCGCCAGTAAATGGTCAAGAGGTGCTGTATTGCTTCGGCTTTTTGTACAAATGCCCAAATTAGTAGAATTACAGGAATAAATACTAAAAATAATAATGCCAGTCGATAGTCAACCCAGACATACTGGCGAAACCAAACTTCATTCATAATTTTTTCTGAGGTTAGCAATAATAAATTTCAATCAATTATTCACCGGATACGTTTAATTTCTAGTTAAAAAAAACAAGCAACTGGGAGAAGTTAAAGTTTAATATCTTGCATCAGCCCAAAGCATCATCGGCACAGTTAAGGAACTTGCGCCGGATTTATGAACTAGCAACCCCAGGAAAACCCAATCTTAACCTTCGGTATCATATGAATCTAGTATAAATAGTATACTGACCCAAACCTCAGATGATTAAAAGAGATGGATTTCTATTTAATTTCTATTTAATCTAGGGTTAGCTTCAAGGTGCAAGATAACAGTAAGTAGATATAGTTGCTTGCTTATTCGGATAAAACTTTACTTTTTAGTCGTCGTAAACCCGGCACTCAAGAGCGTCTGGGTTATCATCACAGTACTGTTCTAGTGAATTTTTTGGCTTCTTGTTCCGCTGGTGGGAGGCTTCAGCTTGCAGTTCTTCCACTGCATCCCAAGCAGCGGCACACTCAGCAGAGTTACCACCGGAAATATCACAGACAGCACGAGCTTGTTGTATTTCAACTTCGATTTTTTCTTGGATTTTTTCTTGGGTGTCGCTCATAGTTAAATCTCTTTGTGTGGTTTTTGTCCTAGTATATAAAAACTTGCAGAATGGAGTCTTGTGGTTAGCTCGTCCACCATTCTAACTACTTAACCTGTTACGTTAAGTATTTTAGCTTAATCATCCATGATCAATACAAAATTAAAAGAACAACAACAAGGTAAACTAAAGACAGGCATTTTTAAGAGTCCTGATGGCAGCGGGTAAATATCAGCCAAGAGTAGAATTAATCCCGCTGTTATATTGTATAATAAGTTTCCTAAGTACCAATATCTGATCATCCGGTGTCAATGTATGGTACTTGAACATATGTAGTAGGGGAAAAATCACATACTACTAATACTACTAACTATAGTAACAAAAAACAGCCTAAAATTCATGGCAGAGCAAATGCAGTGGGCAAATGCCCTATCAACCCGTCCTTCTTTAGAAGCAGCTATTACAGATGTAGTAGAACAGGCTGTGTCGTCATTAACAGTACCTGCGGATTTGGGGGTGATATTCATTTCGTCTGCTTTTGCGAGTGAGTATTCCCGAGTTTTACCCCTGTTGGCTGAAAAACTTTCCGTACCTGTAATGATTGGGTGTAGTGGTCTGGGGGTAATTGGGACTACAGCTACAGGCGAACCTCAAGAATTAGAGGGAGAACCTGCTATTAGTCTTACCTTGGGATATCTACCAGGTGTGAATGTGGAAGTTTTTCATGTGCTCGGAGAAGAATTACCTGACATGGATAGTTCACCAGATGCTTGGATAGATTTAATTGGTGTGCAACCATCACCTACCCCCCATTTTATTTTACTGTCTAGTGCCTTTTCTTCAAGAATCAATGATTTATTGCAGGGGTTAGATTTTGCCTACCCTGGCTCGGTAATAGTCGGGGGACAGGCTAGCTCTGGGGGTGGAAGTAGTCAAATATCTCTATTTTGTAGCCATGATGCCGAGGGGATACATCAACGCCTGTATCGTGAGGGAACGGTAGGCTTGGCTTTGAGTGGCAATATTGTTTTAGAAACTATTGTAGCTCAAGGATGCCGACCCATCGGCCAGCCGATGCAAGTCACAAAGGCTGAACGTAATATCATTCTGGAACTAGATCAAAAAGTGCCGCTGATGGTTTTACGAGATTTGATTGCTAGCCTGAGTGAAGAAGAGCGGATATTGGCACAGCGTTCTCTATTTGTGGGTCTAGTGATGGACCAGTTTAAGCTATCTTTACAACAGGGAGATTTTTTAATTCGTAGCATCTTGGGGGTAGATCCCTCTGCTGGAGCGATCGCCATTGGCGATGTCATCCGTCCTGGTCAACGCCTACAATTCCAACTGCGTGATGCCCAAGCCTCCGCTGAAGACTTAGAATTACTCTTAGAAGGGTATCAAAAGCAACAAATTTTTCCACCGGCGGCGGCTTTCATGTTCTCCTGTCTGGGTCGTGGTCAAGGTCTTTATGGCCAATCCAACTTTGATTCGGAGTTATTTAGGCGCTACATTCATCATATACCGATAGGTGGCTTTTTCTGTAATGGGGAAATAGGGCCTGTTGGGGGGAATACATTTGTACATGGTTATACCTCAGTTTTTGCAATTTGTCGCCCCATGATTAGTTAACCTACCCTAACAAGAGAGTGCTGTGGTTATCAATTAGAGTCGGAATACCACTAGTCATTGCACCATAGGTCTGAAGATGGCGACGTAATTCTATGGGAAATTGTGGATAGTCTAATAAAGCGTCTCCATCGGCAACATTGGCCCAAAAGTCCCGCAGATCAGGAGCTATTTTTTCTGCTACTGTCAATGGGAGGTTTAAGGGGTGTTGAGTTAATAACTTCACCAGGAAGGGGAAAGAGCGATCGCCCATCCACTGACGTGATAAATTTTGCAGATGGGGGAAATCAGGTACTGTTTCTACCCGGTGTGATTGAATTTGTAACCACTCTCTACCGTAGTTATCCTGTTGAAACTGGAAAACCCGGTACGGATGAGGATAACTCACTAAGGAACCAGTAGTAATATCATAAACCCCTTGGGAGTAAGCAACATCCTGAATGTGTAAATGTCCTGTAAATACTAATTTAACGCCATAATTACGCAGAATTTGCAATAATTGCGCAGAATTTTCCAACATATAGCGCTTACCTATAGGATGGCGCGATTGTTCCGGTAGATGCTCAATCACATTATGATGTACCATTACCAGCACCAATTCATTACCTGCTGCTGTGAGTATCTCTTCTAACCATGTCAGTTGTTGAGTATCCAAACGCCCTACTTGCTCACCCTGGTCATTAAAAAAGTTAGAATTGAGTCCAACTAGTCGTACTCCTGGCAACAGTTGCTGTGTATAGTAAAGTTGGTCGGAATTTTCGTAGCCAAACTTGCGGTAATATTGGGGAAAATCAGCAAACCCAATTGATTGGCCATTGGCCATCACCACAGGAACATCATGATTACCAGGAACAACATAGGTGGGAAAAGGTAGCTTCTCTAATCTTTCTTGCAACCAGATATGATTTTCTGGTTCACTGTGCTGAGTTAAATCTCCGGGAAGCAAGAGGAAATCTATATTAAGTTGTGTTAAGTGTTCTATTGCGCTTTCAAAAGCAGGGATACTCACCTCCACCAGATGAAATCGGCTAGGATGATCCCAGATAGTATGAGGAAGGGTAATATGTAGGTCGCTAACTACGGCAAAGCGAAAATTTAAAGCCATTGATTTGGAGGATAATGTTAAAAACTAGATAGAAAAACTCTTTTATAAAAAGTATAACCCTTGCTGGTAAAACCTGTTATAAGTGATCTTTTGTAACGTTTTCCTATCTGTTCACAATCATAGCTGTGGTTAATTAATTATTTACTATAGCTGAATAAAACAATAAGAATTAAAGATTTTTAGTAATTCGTGAAACCCCTTAAAATAGCTCAAATTATTAAAATATAAACTGATAATTATCGATTTATCTAATAGTTGGAAAGCCCATAATGTGAAAAGTAAGGGGGGAAGGACAGGCTATAGAATGCCAAATTTAGAAGATTTATAATATTAAAATCAAGTTGGTAAGTAATAAAAGGAGTATTAATTTTGGCAGTAGTCAGAGTGCGACAACACGTTAACCCACTGGCAAGAAAGTATCAAACGCCGGCAAATGCTATAGAATGGGAAAAGGTTTATACACAGCCAAACCAACCACTACATCTAGATATTGGCTGCGCTAGGGGCAGATTTTTGTTGAAAATGGCGCAGATAGAAACCAACTGGAATTTTCTGGGTTTGGAAATTCGAGAACCTTTGGTAGTGGAGGCGAACCAGTTACTATGTGAGTTGGGTTTAACTAATCTCCATTATTTATTTTGCAATGTAAATAACTCATTGCGATCGCTGTTATCCTCGTTGACTCCGGGAACTTTACAGCGTGTAACTATTCAATTTCCCGACCCTTGGTTTAAAAGCCGCCATGCTAAACGCCGGGTAGTACAACCGGAATTAGTGGCTGAATTAGCTGATTATCTGACCGTTGGGGGGGTTGTGTTTTTGCAGTCAGATGTTGAATTCGTCGCCAGTCAAATGCGCGACCTGTTTGCTGAAAATCCCGCCTTTGAACGACTAGGTACAGAAGAATGGTTAACACAAAACCCTTTACCAGTACCCACAGAAAGGGAAATAGGGACTCAAAACAAAGGTGAACCCGTATATAGGGCTGCATTTGTGAGAAAAATTGTAGTAACCTAATTAAATGTAAGCCTCATAACTGTAAAACAGAGCAACTCTTCATCACCATGTCAACATCTGTAACTGACGCTCAAAACACAGCAGCCATTCAAGCCGCAACAGAAGGGGTTGCTGTATGCGATCGCTCCTACTGGGGGCGTATACGAGTTTCTGATGATGACCGTATCCGGTTTTTACACAATCAAAGTACTAACGATTTTCACAGCCTCAAGCCAGGCCAGGGCTGTGATACTGTGATGGTATCATCCACAGCTCGCACCATTGACCTGGTAACTGCATACATTTTAGAGGATGCAGTGCTGTTACTTACCTCCCCTAGCCGTCGGGAGTTGCTGATGCAATGGTTAGACCGGTATATCTTTTTTGCTGATCAAGTGCAATTGACAGATGTCACAGATGAAACATCGACATTGAGCCTCATGGGTGCCCAGAGTCATACTATTGTAGAAAAGCTGGGTGCTGGTGCAATTATTGGTCAAGCCTATGGTAATCATCAACTAGTTAACGGACTCATGATTGCCGTGGGTAGTGGCTTGGCTACACCGGGATATACAATTATTATGCCAGCTGCACAGAAAGAGAAAATATGGCAACAGATTGTAGCACTAGGGGCGGTAGAATTGACGAATAGTGCCTGGGAAACATTACGGATTTTACAAGGAAGACCAGCCCCCGATGCAGAACTAACAGATGATTATAACCCCCTAGAAGTTGGCTTATGGCAAACAATTTCTTTTAACAAAGGTTGCTACATCGGTCAAGAAACCATCGCTAGGCTCAATACATATAAAGGTGTAAAACAGCACCTATGGGGCATACGTCTGAATGCACCTGCATCAGTGGGGAGTGCGATCGCCATTGGCGATGAAAAAGTCGGTAAACTTACTAGTTACACTGCAACCGTCAATGGTCACTTTGGACTAGGTTATATTCGCAGCAAAGCTGGTGGTATTGGCTTAAAAGTCCAGATAGGAGAAACAGAAGGTGAAGTAGTAAAAGTACCCTTTGTTTCTCACCAATACCCTCAATAACCCAGAGGGTTTATATCCAAAATCTGTCAATCATGACAGACCAATCTATGGTTAATTGCTCTCCTGTGATCCATACAATTTACCCCACATATTCTTACGCCTGAGTTTCCTAAAATTAAGATTATGCAAACAGTCACCGAACTGCAAACAAGACTCGAACATTACTACCAGCAAATCAAGACAATCATCCTCGCACGTCAGAATCCAATTACCGGGTTACTTCCTGCGAGTACAGCCATCACCGCCCACGGTGATTATACAGATGCTTGGGTAAGAGATAATGTTTACAGCATTTTAGCAGTTTGGGGTTTAGCACTGGCATATCGCAAGACTGACGAAGACAAGGGACGGACTTATGAACTAGAGCATAGCGTCACCAAATTGATGCGAGGCCTACTATTTGCGATGTTGCGTCAATCCCATAAAGTCGAGAAATTTAAACATACTCAGTCACTCCTAGATGGCTTACACGCCAAATACAACACAGCTACAGCTGACATTGTGGTTGGAGATGATGAATGGGGACATTTACAACTTGATGCTACATCTATATTTTTACTGATGCTGGCACAAATGACCGCTTCAGGATTGCAAATTATTTACACCATTGATGAAGTAAATTTTATCCAAAACCTGGTTTACTACATTGGGCGCGCTTACCGCACACCAGATTATGGCATTTGGGAAAGAGGTAATAAAATTAATCATGGTAGTGCTGAACTCAATGCTAGTTCTGTCGGTATGGCTAAGGCTGCTTTAGAAGCTATCAATGGTCTAAATTTGTTTGGTGTGCGTGGTGGTGAAGCATCAGTTATTCATGTCCTACCAGATGAAATTGCTCGCGCCCGAATTACCTTAGAATCTTTATTACCTAGAGAATCAGCTTCTAAAGAAATTGATGGCGCACTGTTAAGTATTATTAGTTATCCTGCTTTTGCAGTAGAAAATGTGCAATTACGCGATCGCACATTGAATGATATTATTCGTAAACTGCAAGGAAAATATGGCTGCAAACGCTTCTTACGGGATGGACACCAAACCGTTTTAGAAGATAATCAACGCTTACACTATGAACCTTGGGAACTGAAGCAATTTGAGCATATTGAATGCGAGTGGCCGTTATTTTTTACTTACTTATTTCTCGATGGTTTGTTCCGTGGAGACAGTCAGCAAGTTAAAGAGTACCAGGAACGTTTGCAGTCATTACTCATTCAACGTGATGGCGTGGGTTTATTACCAGAATTGTATTATGTGCCAGCGGAAAATGTAGAAGAGGAAAAATTAACCCCCCACAGTCAAACTCGCTTACCTAATGAAAACATCCCCTTAGTCTGGGCGCAAAGTTTATATTTTCTCGGTCAACTATTAGATGAAGGATTAATCGCGGTGGGGGATATTGACCCATTAGGAAGACATTTATGTATAGGTAAAAAACGCGAGGCTTTAGTACAAATCGCCTTACTAGCTGAGGATGAAGAATTACAAGCTAAACTAGAAGTCCATGGAATTGAAACTCAAACACCTAAGCAAGTAGAACCAATTCAAGTCAGAAAAGCCGAGGAACTTTCGGCTATTTATACTCAAATTGGACGTAATGATAAACTGGGTTTAACAGGTCGTCCTGTGCGGCGGTTACGGAGTTTGAACACATCTCGATTTTTTCGGATTCACGGAGAGACAATTGTATTTTTACCTTCGTTTTTAGATTCCCAACAGTTTTATTTAACCCTTGATTATCATTTTTTACTGGATCAAATCAGAAGTGAACTCGCTTATATTCGAGATTATTGGATTGATTTAGGTCGTCCTACTCTAACTTTAATGTTAACCCATAGCATGTTAGAAATCGGTTCTGAGGCTTTATTAGAACTGATGCAGGAACTTAAAGATGGTGTGTGTAATGGTGTAAAGGTAAAATTGGGACGACTCAATCAACTGATGCTAACAGCGGGGATGCAAAGGATTGATTTTCTCCCAGATGCAGATTTCTCCCAATTGCCAATGCAAAATGCTGCCCCCCCTTGCTATTATCTGGCTTATCATCCTGGGGGACGGTTAGGAAATACCCAAGAATTTCAGATGGAGTGCGAGACTAACTTGGGATTTTTGCTGGCTTCCTTGCGCTCTTCGTCAAATATCTATGAACAAATCGAATTATTACAAACTTTAACTCGCTTGGAGGGATTAACTTTTGATACAGGTCTTGGGGGTCCACAGCATAATGTCACCGTGGGTGATTTACTAGATGAAGTCTACACCAAAGCCGGTAATTTAGGTATTTGGGCGGTGGTACGTCGCGCTGCTGGATTAAGACAAATGGTTGATATTGGCTTATCAGATACAGTCACGAGTATTTTGGTCAGAGGTAAACAAATTGCCGTGGGTAGAGCTTACAGTCAGTCATCACTGATGATAGTGCCTATGTCCCACCGAGAAATTACCGAGAAAATAAATCATTTCTGTCGGGAAGATATCCGCGATCGCGTCCTCACACAAGAAATTATTATCTATCTTGGGGTGTTAATGCGATCGGAACCTCAACTGTTTAAAGGTTTGCTAACTCTGAGAGTCGGCTATCTGATCTTATTAATTACCAGTGAATTAGCACAAGAGTTGGGTGTCACTCAAGATGAAGCCTATGAACAATTGATGGAACTGTCACCCTTTGAAGTGAAAATGCGCTTGCATCAAGTATTAAGAGGTTATACAGGTATTAGTAAATTATTACGCCAACAGGAATCACTGCACATCAAGCAAAAAGAAAGCGATATTGCTTGGGTAGTGCTACCGACAACCGAAAAAGAACAAAGCACAGTCCCCCCGGGTGGTTGGCGGAGATTTCGCCAAGGCGAAGGAGCATTAAACCGAGTCCCTAAAGACTTCTTCCAGCAGGTTTGGCGATTAATGAAACATTGTAAAGGAATTGTGATTGGCGATAAACTAGAGCGTCGCAATCGTTTAGATAGTGAGTTAATTTTATCAGAAATGACAGCCGGGGAAAAGAACTTTGCCCTGAGAGTTGAGCATTTACTCAATAAAATTGAGGCTCCAGAATACCGCCAAGTCAATGTTGAAGCCTTGATGGAATTAGCCACAATTGTCGCCAATAATCCCAGCTTACAAATTGAGGAGTATATAGTTTTAGATGTATTAATTGGCCATGCGGTGCGATTAGCATGGTTAGAACAGCATCCCGAACGAGGCGATCGCTATGATGAAGATAAAGCTTCAGCCTGGCAATGCTTTTATAATACCTCTCCTCAAGATTGTGTAAGTTATATATTGAAAGCCTTAAGATTCTTAACAGAATTTGTCAAAGATATTTAAATCCAGATTGACACCAAGGAGTCGCAGAGAAATATCCGTCTTTGCGTACCTTGGCGTGGAAATTTTTCAATCCACAGACACCGCATCAACATCAACAGTTTCAGTACTAGGTTGTTCAGAACCCTGACGCGCCTTCCAACCTGAGAGCACTAACCCAGACACCTCGGAAAAAACTATAGACAGAAGTAAAAAGTCATCAATTTGTCCGAGAATGGGTATGAAGTCGGGAGAGATATCTATAGGGCTAAGAATATAAACCAGTGTCCCTAAAATCACCCACCACCGATAAATAGGATTACGTAGCAAATTACGATACCAATCGTATAGTAATTGGATTGGAAATTTCATGTATTTACCCTCCAGTTATTATTAATTAATTTTGACAAACTCTCAGATAAATTACCGGTAGGAATAACCGTCCCAGGTAGTATGGAAGACGCTAGTAATTTTCCTGGGCTAAATATTTGCCGGAAGATTTTGTAGAGGAATATGTAATTATGCATTAATCTTGAGAATTAAAGTGCTTTAGGATAGTTGCTGTTGAAATCGAAAGGGGAACCCTAACAGTGGATATTTTAGATTTGTTTGAAAAGGGCGGCCCGGCTATGTGGCCTTTGCTGGCGCTGTCGATTATATCTATAACTGTGATTTTTGAGCGTCTGTGGTTCTGGCTAAGAATTATGACCCAAGAAAACCAAATTGTGGATCGTGTATTAAATACTGCCAAAGATAGTTGGGAAGTAGCGGCGGATATTGCTAGAAAGTCCCGCCATCAACCCATTGGACGCTTTCTTTATGCCCCCTTAAGCTTACACAAAAGTGATCCGGAAACCTTTCGATTAGCATTGGAGTCCACCGCCGAAGATGAATTAGCCGGGATGCGCCGGGGTGAAAAACTCTTAGAAGTTATCATCGCCCTGTCTCCTCTGTTGGGATTGCTGGGTACGGTTTTGGGTTTGATCCAATCTTTGCGTTCAATTCGCATTGGTGATTTAGGAACCGAATCTACGGCTGGTGTCACTACTGGTATTGGTGAATCTTTAATTAGTACCGCTACTGGCTTAATAGTGGCCATTATCAGTTTGGTCTTTTATCGCCTATTTCAAAGTTTTGTAGTTGACCAGGTGAAAATTTTTCGTAAAGCGGGTAATGACATGGAATTGTTATATCGCCAGTCTCCCCCTGACTATGAAAAAATTAATTCTCTCATGGTTGCCGAGTCTTTACAAGACAGTAATACTCCTCCCCGCAGGAAAGATAAAAACCCTTTTGGTGAAGCTCCTCAACCCCCCAATGCAACTGAGTAGTTAGATTCTGAGCAATAGTTAAAAATTCTACACCCAACCCAGGTATGAAAATTAATTTACAGAGCCCAGTTGAAGAAACACAAATTCAAATCCTCCCCTTAATTGATGTCGTTTTTTGCATCCTGACGTTTTTTCTGTTGGCGGCTTTGCAATTTACTCGACAACAGGCGATTAATATTGATTTACCTAAAGCTAGTACAAGTACAGCCACTGGTCTCATCTCAGAGAATGCCACTCGCATTATCACTCTTGATGCTATAGGTAATCTTTACATAGAAAAGCAGCCTGTACAACGAGATCAGTTAGTACAAAACTTAAGGCAATATCTCGCCGCTAACCCTAGTGGAACTTTGGTGTTAAATGCATCTCGTACAGCAACCTATAATGATGTAATTTCAATCTTAGACTTGATGCGGCAAGTAGGTGGCGATCGCGTTTCCTTGGGAATTATACCAGGACCTGCCCCATTAACCAGTGACTCATTTAATCTACCTAATTTTCCCATGGCACCAGTTCCGGGGGTAAATCCTGATGTCCAGTCCCCAGTGTTACCCAATGAACTAGCGCCCCAAGTCCCTATAGCACCTGAAACTCCTCCCACACCTCAAAGGTAATACAATTCCCCTGAACGTGAGGTTTTAATTAAGTATGGAACCTCACCCCTAACTCCTCTTCTTGCTTAACACCGAACACACCGAACACACCGAACACCGAAGGATTGGGAAGGATTGGGGAACACACCGACCACACAAAAAACAATAAAATCCAGTCCCCTCCCCTTACAAGGGGAGGGTTAGGGAGGGGTCAAACAATATTTGATACACTAATCATGACTTGACAAACATCCTCTTAGGAGATGGGTGTATTTTCCGCCCAACTCGAAGGGGTTAAACCTAAAGATATCTGGAATAAAGTATGTTTAGATAAAAATATCTGTTAATTTATAAATAATTGGTTAAGCTTCAAAAATTTATCCCTGGTCAGACTTAGTAATTTAGCGCCGATCACCGTTCACGTTTCAAGGGTTGTGGCATGAATATTGTGACGCTTTTAATTGTTTGGTTGGTAACATCTATCAGCTTATTGATTATTAGTAAGCTCCCTTTGGGAGTGGAAATTGACTCTCCACAAAAGGCATTTTTTTCCGCCGCAGTTCTGGGTATTGTCACAGCAGTAGTGAGACCTATTTTAAGCCTCATATTTACAGTCCCCGATTTACTCACCTTCAACTTATTATCCGGCATTTTCACCTTTATGATTGCCGTTGTGTGTTTTAGTATTGCGGCTTGGTTAGTAGAGGGGTTCCGCTTACGTTTTGGCATCTGGAGTGCTGTACTAGGAGCTTTTGCCTTGAGTATCATCAACAGCCTGATTTACAAATTATTAGGTGTTTAGGAAAAAAGGATTAATTCGTAGTTCGTAATTCCTAATTAATTGAGGTAGCAAATCCTCAACTTATGAATGGAAACAATCAAATTTGTTCCTGAGCAAGAACTACGAATTACGAATTATAGTGGCTATTCGGTTACAGATGGGGGAGCAACTGGGGTCGTAGTTTGTTGTTGACGCTGTTCGCGTTTCTTGCGATCAGCAGATACCATATCTGCCATAACTACCAGGGCTTGAGCCATCTTTTCTAGATTAGAACTGTATAGTTCCAAATCCTTAGTAAGTTTTTCATCAGATAGATGTAAACCAGCCGCAATGGTTTTTAATGCTTCGGTTCGTTGTTTTTCGTCCTTGACTAACTCAGGAGCCGACTGTTCTAATAATGTGAATAAACCAACCGCAAATAAGCGGCTGTATTTAAACTGGGAATTGTTAGCGATCGCTTGGAGTTGTCCTTGTAAATCAGGATCTCGATCTAAATGAGTGGCTTGGCTTAACCAAGCAATTAAATTCTGTACTAGTAGGTCTTGGGCTAAAGCTTGCAGCCGTTGGGCATCCTCTCGGTAACGTTGCGGTTCTTGTTCCACAGCCTGACATAAGGCATTAAAAATCGATTCCTGATCTCGTTCTGGTTGGTAGCCTTGCATAAAGCGGTCAAAGCTGGTGACTACACCCAAGGCATAAATTGGATTGTAGGTAAAACCACTATTGACTGATAGCAGATGCATTTCCACCATCAACTCTTCAACTACCCGACGATAAATGGTGTTAATCGGTCGGGTGTGCAGCGAGTAAAAAGTTCGTTTTGTATCTGAGACAGTACGGACGTTATTCACGAATAAAATGTTAAGAATGTTAAGAGCGACGTTATTACATTTTGTCGCTTAAAGGTGACTTTGCCAAGTTCAGGTTTCCGATCCGTATCATTTATAAGTTTTTGTCCAAATTTAATTGCCTTGGGTAAGTATTGAGTTTGGTTTGTCTATGGACATCTTTAGCCCTTGTTTGGCGAGCCAGCTAATATTTTGACAATCCTACAAAGATTTGAGATTTTGAAACGGATACAGGAAAACCACAGGGGGATTGATTTGACACTCTGCTCGCCATCCCTGGACGTTGATCCCCATCTGACATGAGTCTAGATGGGGAATTAGCGGTGGTTTTATTGAGTTTTAGTTGTCCAGTTGACCCAATCTTGCGGTTTGAGGAAAATTTCATACAACTCGGCTTCTGGAGTATTGGGTTCTGGCTGGTAACCGTATTCCCAACGGACCAAAGGAGGTAAAGACATGAGAATAGATTCTGTACGTCCGTTGGTTTGGAGTCCAAAAATAGTGCCTCGGTCATAAACCAAGTTAAATTCTACATACCTACCGCGACGATAGAGTTGGAAATTCCGTTCGCGATCGCCATATTCCATTTCCCGTCGCCGTTCTACAATGGGCGTGTATGCCGGCAAAAATGCCCGGCCACAATCTTGCACCAAAGCAAATAAATCTTCCCAATTGCGGGTTGATGGTGCCCCCACTTGTTGGCTATAAATAGCCGCTTGGCCATTGGGGTCAGGACCGCGATATAACATACCCTGGCCATCTTGGTAATCCAAAAATATCCCACCGACACCACGGTTTTCGTTCCGATGTTTCAAGTAAAAATATTCATCACACCAGCGCTTAAACACTGGGTAATAGTCTGGGTGATGTTGGTCACAAGCTTGCTTAAGTGTGTTATGAAAATGCGCAGCATCTTCAGCAAAGGGGTAATAAGGAGTTAAATCAGCACCGCCACCGAACCACCACACTGGTCCGGCTTCAAAATAGCGGTAATTCAGGTGAACTGTGGGCACATAAGGATTGCGGGGGTGTAGTACCAGTGAAGTACCTGTAGCATAAAAACCCTGTCCTGAGGCTTCTGGGCGTTGGGCTAAAATTGATGGGGGTAGATGAGAACCCCAAACTTCAGAGAAATTTACACCAGCTTGTTCAAATACTGCACCATCACGCAGCACACGCGATCGCCCGCCACCTCCTTCCGGACGTTCCCAACTATCCTCATGAAACTTACCTACACCATCTACTGCTGCCAGTTTTTGGGTAATTTCATCTTGTAACTGTTTCATAAACTGACTTACCCTCGACTGAGAATCAGTTGGAGGTAAAGACTGGGATGGTGTTGCGTCTACAGTTGGCGTTTGCGAATTAGTCAACATAGATTCCGAGACTTAAATTACATTTTCTAAAAAGCCACAAACTTGTTAATTCTCAAATTTGTGGACAAATCCAGCCAATTTATCGGCTTAATTTGCCTAATCTGCTTTTGTCTTACTTGTCAGCATTTACAAGATTGATGGGCATGACTAGAGTTATTTTCCCTCAAATGCGTATAGGCTTGTATATTAACTGAGTTTTTTTTGTACTTCTTGATGTAAACATTCTGGTATCAACACCAGACTCTGGTGAATGACCCTATGAGCGATCTCTACTTTGAGGTAATCTGATTCACCATACCAGAGTCATCAGCAGCTGCATAGGAAGGAGGATGAGGCAAATGCGAAGTTGGTTATCCAAATGCATCCACCGCAAACGTCGTCAGTTTTGCGCTTCTCTGGTGCGAACGTATCGAGAGATTAGTTCTGCATCCGTAGATGATCTCTGGCTAAAAGTAGTAGATTTAACAGATGTTTCCTGGCATCCCCTGCTCAAAAGTACTAACGTACCCTATGGATTAGTACCCAAACCGGGATTAATTTACCAAGCCATCACCCGCTTTTCGCCTATTCCCATCCGGATTTTTGTCGAGGGTGTTAAACCTCATGAAATGTTAAGTATCCGAGTCATGGCGATTCCAGGTATCGAAGAACGAGTTACTTACCGAGTAGAGTCTACAGTTTGTGGTACTTGTTTATCTTATTCAGTCACTCTCCGGGGTTGGTTGTCCCCCCTAATTTGGTCATTATCACGCCCTTATGCAGATCGTGTAGCACGTTCCTTAGTGGAATACGTAGAAAAGGCTGGATTAGCAACAGTCTCAGGGAAGAAAAAATCACTCCATGATAGTTGTTTTGATTTTTAGGGAATCCAGACCACTTCCCAAACAAAGTTAAGATCATATTAGATGATCATAAAATTTTCTTAAATTTTGTTACAAGAGTATGTACGATGTTCTTGATTCCGAGTCAGTTTTAGCAGTTTTGCGACCGGTAGAAGACCCAGAACTCCGCAAGAGTTTGGTGGAACTGAATATGATTCGCAACGTCAAAATTGAGGATGGCAAGGTTAGCTTTACTTTGGTGTTAACCACACCAGCTTGTCCCCTACGTGAATTTATCGTTGAAGATTGCAAAAAAGCGATTAAACAGCTACCTAGTGTTACAGAGGTAAGTGTAGATGTTACTGCAGAAACACCCCAACAAAAAAGCTTACCAGATAGGACTGGGATTACTGGGGTGAAAAATATTCTGGCTGTTTCCAGCGGTAAAGGCGGTGTTGGTAAAAGCACAGTAGCGGTGAATGTAGCTGTAGCTTTAGCACAAACAGGGGCAAAAGTGGGATTGCTAGATGCCGATATTTACGGACCCAATGACCCAACTATGCTGGGGCTAGCTGATGCTGAAATTGTTGTGCGTTCCACAGATAAAGGTGACATTCTCGAACCTGCTTTTAATCACGGTGTCAAATTAGTCTCAATGGGCTTTTTGATTGACCCAGACCAGCCAGTGATTTGGCGCGGTCCCATGCTTAATGGTGTGATTCGCCAGTTTCTCTATCAAGTGGAATGGGGACAACTGGATTATTTAATCGTCGATATGCCACCGGGAACCGGTGACGCTCAATTAACTTTAACCCAGGCAGTGCCGATGTCAGGGGCTGTAATTGTTACTACACCGCAAAATGTCGCCCTGTTAGACTCACGTAAAGGTTTGCGAATGTTCCAGCAAATGAATGTCCCTGTGTTAGGAATCGTAGAAAATATGAGCTACTTTATTCCCCCAGATATGCCAGATAAGCACTATGACATCTTTGGTTCCGGTGGGGGTTCCAAGACAGCATCTGAGTTGGGAGTACCTTTACTGGGGTGCATTCCTCTGGAGATTTCCACCAGAGTCGGTGGTGATAGTGGTGTACCAATAGTTATAGCAGATCCAGATTCAGCCTCAGCACAAGCATTAAAAGCGATCGCTCTAAATATCGCCGGTAAAATATCAGTTGCCGCTCTGACATAATCAAGTAGTTCTTTTTTGATTCCTGGGTAATAGCCCAGGAATGCAGATTCAATATTAAATATTATAAATTTACACATGATCTTCAAACGTTTTATCCCCCAAATTCGCCGGCAACATTGGCTGAATTCCTGGCAGCAAATCGATTGGATGCTATTTTGGCTAACTATTGGCATGAGTACATTTGGTGGCTTAATGATATTGAGTACGGAACTAACGCAACCAGTGACCGACTGGTTCTGGCACTGGTTGGTAGCAGGCATTGGCGTTGTGATAGCCTTGTTTTTAGCTCGTAGCCGTTATGAAAATCTGATTCAGTGGCATTGGGTAACATACGCACTCACAAATCTCAGTCTGATCGCGGTCATGATCATTGGTACCAGCGCGAAAGGAGCGCAGCGATGGATTAGCATTGGTGGGTTTAACGTCCAGCCTTCGGAATTTGCCAAAATCGGGCTGATTATCACCTTAGCGGCTGTATTACACAAGCGCACAGCTTCCACCCTGGAAAGTGTATTTCGGACTTTGGCAATTACTGCTATTCCTTGGGGATTAGTATTTTTACAGCCAGATTTGGCCACATCTTTGGTGTTTGGTGCCATCGTCTTAGGAATGCTGTACTGGGCAAATGCTCATCCTGGCTGGCTGGTGCTGATGATTTCGCCGATAATTTCTGCTATTCTGTTTAGTATAAATTGGCCTTTGTCAGAGCCAGTAAATGTATTTAACATATTATCTTTCGGAGTTTTAGGGTTAGTTTGGGTAGTGGCTATGGGTATTGTAGGGTGGTATACTCTCCCCTGGCGGAAATCTGCCCTCAATGCTATTGGGGCCTCAGCCCTCAACTTGTTAGGTGGTGAATTGGGAGTTTTTGTCTGGGAGCATATATTGAGGGATTATCAGAAAAACCGCCTAACTGTATTTCTCAGACCTGGACACGATATTTTTGGAGTTGGCTATCATCAACACCAGTCTCGCATCGCTATAGGTGCTGGTGAAGTTTGGGGATGGGGTTTGTTTAAAGGTCCGATGACACAACTAAATTTTGTTCCCGAACAACATACAGACTTTATTTTCTCCGCCGTGGGGGAAGAACTGGGTTTTGTGGGTTGTTTAGTGGTGCTTTTCGTCTTCTGTTTGATCTGCTTTCGCCTATTACGTATAGCTGAAACTGCTAAAGATAACTTTGGTTCATTGTTAGCTATTGGGGTTTTGTCAATGATATTATTTCAGCTAATTGTTAACATAGGGATGACTGTTGGTTTAGCCCCTGTAGCAGGAATTCCCCTACCTTGGATGAGTTACGGACGTTCGGCTATGTTGACGAATTTCATTGCTTTGGGTTTAGTGCAGTCGGTAGCTAATTTTCGACAACGAAAAAAGTATTATTTTTGATGGCGGTGAATTAGTTTACATCAAGATTTGAATTTTCAGATCCCTGATTATGGAAATAAACCTCTCTGACAGGAAAGGGGATTTGGATTCCTTCTTGTTGATAACGTTTATGTAATTTCTTAATTAGTAAGTGTCTCGCAATGCGCTGGTCAAAATATTCATTTACCCGCATAGATAATTTAAAATCTATACTAAAATCATTAAAGGTATGAAATCTAATAATAGGTTCATTTTCTATTAACTCTGGGGCAATTTCTGCCATCACTTCTTTGGCTACTTCTACAGTCACTATTTCTACTTTTTCTAAATCACTTTCGTAACCGACACCGATATCCATGATTAAAGTAATTGCCTTAGCTGGTAGGTGATAGTTAGTAAAAATCGCTGATGCTAGGCGAGAATTAGGAACAACAATAATATTATTTTTAATCTCTTTAATAGTTGTATTCCGCCAATTGATATCTGTAACATAACCTTCATATCCATCATCTAATTTCAGATAATCTCCAGTTCTCACTTGCTTAGAGATAATCAGATAAAAACCAGAAAATAAATTAGCCAATGTATCTTGGAGCGCCAAACCAACGGCTAAACCACCAACTCCTAAAGTTGTAACTATGGGTGTAATTTGCACACCTATAGTTTGCAGGAGGATGAGTATTCCCAAGATGAAAACACCAATCTTAGCTAAATTAGAAATTAAAGATGCAGGTACTCCTGCTGTTCTCTGTATGAATAAATTTACAAAACCAGCAGTCAATCTAGCTAAGACTAAGGTGACTGAGTAAAGTAATAAAATGGTAATTATTTTTTGCAGGATAATTTTAATATCATTGTTGATATTCAGGGAAGAATACAAAAAAGCCCCTGAGAAACCTGCTAGCAAAAACCAAAAAAATGTCATGCGGTGTAAAGCTGTAAATATGATTTCACCGCCTGGTATCTGCTTTTCAAGAACAAATTCTCTGAGTTTTTTAAAAAAAACTTTTTCACCAATCAACCCAGCCATCCAGCCAAGGAGAATAAATACTATTGGTACAATCCATTGCTGCATAATTAATTTAGAGTTTTATATTTTTGCTAAATTCTAGCTTGTCTATTTGCCTGATTTACTGGTAATTTTAGATTATGGAACTGCCAATTATTTACCATCCAGATTATATTACATCATTACCACCAGGGCATCGCTTCCCGATGTCCAAGTTCCGACAACTGTATGAATTGCTGTTAGCTGACGGTGTAGCGCAAACAGCACAATTTCACACACCATTACCCCCACCCCGCGAGTTAATTAAGTTGGTTCATACTCCAGAATATGTTCAAGCTTACTGCGAGGGAACACTAGAACCGAAAGCACAGCGTCGTATTGGGTTACCTTGGAGTCCAGCACTGGTAAATCGTACTTGCGTCGCGGTTGGTGGTACAATACTTACTGCCCAGATGGCACTGAGTCAGGGTTTAGCTTGTAATACAGCTGGTGGTACTCATCATGCTTTTCCTAGTTATGGTTCTGGTTTTTGTATTTTCAACGATTTAGCGATCGCTTGTCGAGTGTTACAAAAACTCGGACTTGTGCAAAAAGTTCTGATTGTGGATTTAGATGTGCATCAAGGGGATGGTACAGCTGTCATTTTCCAAACAGATGAGAGTGTGTTTACTTTCTCCATGCACTGTGAAGTTAATTTTCCTGGTACTAAACAAACCAGTGATTTGGATGTTCCCCTGAGGGTGGGAATGGAAGATGATGAATATTTACAAACTTTGGCGAATTATTTACCAGATTTGCTGTCCAACATTCGCCCTGATTTAGTATTATACGATGCAGGGGTAGATATTCATATCGGCGATCGCTTAGGAAAATTAGCCCTGAGTGATACGGGAATTTTCCGCCGGGAAATGCAGGTTTTAAGTACCTGCGTGGGTGCTGGTTATCCTGTAGCTTGTGTTATTGGAGGGGGTTACGCCGATGATATGAGGTCTCTGGTTTGGCGACACTCTTTGTTACATCGTGCTGCTACTCAGGTTTATCATCAGTATAGGCTATAAATTAGTTCCCCACCTTGGCGCAGTGGTTCTTTGTTTTTTCCCAGGTGCTAAACTATATTATCTCACACATCAGTAAATTCCACTGTATCTATGCCCACTTTTTCCCACAAGCAAAATTACCAAACCTGGAGCTATAAATGTGTTAATTCAGTGGCTCAAAATGAGATAATTGATTTACTGGGTGAGGAAGTTTGTCTGTTTTATGTGCGTCGTCAAGGTGCAGGAAAACATCAAGATGAGGAAATTTGGCAGTTAACAATTGCCACTGATAGAGATGATTTTCCCTTACCTAAACAGATGGAAAAGCAAGGTAAAACATTAAGTTTAATTGCAGCTATTTCCCAGGATGGAATAGGCGGTTTAAAAATTTTATCAATTCGGTTTTTGCCACTTTCCCGGGGACGGGCTGATGGTTACTCTGTTGCTTTTACCTTACGTTTGCTGTCTCATGCTCAACATCGTTTAGGTATTCCTAAACTTGCATTAGCACGCATGGAAAAAATGCCTATTTGCGGTGAGCATATACCCACAGAAGAACAGTTACAAGCCTGGAAAGCATTTTTACAAGTTGAGGAAAATATTGCTAAATCCCGTCAGTTTTGTGTGGCATTTGTCAGTAATAATTATGGGCGTAACAGCAGAGATATTACCTTTGAAGTAGATGTTACCTCGGCTACTCTCGATGGTGCTGAAGAAAATTATTTAAATGTCTCCAGTTTCTGGGAACGGGTAAAACGTTCCAAAAACCAAGAAGTTAAACTTGCGGAAACTGTTCCTATAGGGAAACTAACTTACAAAATTCCTCAACTAGGTACAATTGATCAAGTTGATGTGAAAAATTGTTTAATCAAAGTCAAATTAGAACGGGAAGTAGCGGAATATATCGCTACACAACGTTATCAAATACCAGTGAAGGGATTTTTATTTTTTGATGCTGCTGGTGATATTCAACAAGTTAGGCGCAAGAAGGAAGCTTTAGAACAATTAAAGCAGGGACACACTCAAAATCCTTACTTGGGTAACTTTTTATTCGATGCTTCCCAGTCCAGGTGTATTAAGAAAACCGTAGGACTGCAAGGGGATGATTTATTATTATCTTCTGCTAATGCTGGACAAAAAGCAGCTGTAGAGAAGGTCTTAGCAGCTGAAGATTTAGTTCTCATCCAAGGTCCCCCCGGTACTGGTAAAACTACTGTAATTGCAGAAATTTGTTATCAAATAGCCCGGCGGGGTGGACGTACTCTTATCGCTTCTCAAGCTAATTTAGCGGTGGATAATGCTCTGAGTCGATTAGTTCACAACCCAGTTATCCGCGCGGTGCGCAAAGGACGCGCCCACAAAGTGGGGGAAGAAGGACAGCCATTTTTAGAAGATCAAGTTATTGGTACATGGCTGGAAAATACGGCGAATGACTGTGAAAATAGTCTGGTTAAACGTCGGGAAAATGTGAAAATATTGGCTGAGTTGTTGTTAGCATTACCACAATTTACAGATTATTTACAGTTAGAAGAGGAACTAAATCAGCAACAAAATCAATTAAATCAGCAAAAGCAAATTTTAGCAGCAAGCTGTAGAAATATAGCAGACATTTATCAGGAAAGTTTATCTGAAAAAAATCAGCTACAATCCATTGGATTAGGCTTAGATTATGTACTCAAAAATGCGCCAAATATTAATTGGGAAGCACCAGAAGTTAAAAATTATTTACCACAGCTTCATTTATATACAGAAAATAATAGTTCGGTCGCTGATTTTTTGACCAATGTGGGTCAAGCTATCAAGTGGACTGATAAACTGGGTTTAGTCCGTCCTGCTCATGGTGCATTTGGTTTAGCATTTTGGTTGTGTGAAAATGTAGCTACTCAATTAGCTGATTTTAAAACAGCATTCCATTACGCCCAAGATATAATTGTGGCAATGTCGGAGGTTGTCACAGAAGTATCTCCGATTTCCCAATATTCTTCAACAGCCATTAATGAGCAGGAATTTCTAGCTAAACAGCAAAATTTACAGCAGACAATTCAAGGTTGGCAAAACCGCAAACGCGAGATTGATTATGTAATTGCAGCTGTTAAAGAATGGAAGTTTACAGCACCTATTGTATTATATCAAATAATTAAAGAATGCCAGCAGTCGGGACAAATATTAACGCCGGAATTGCTACAGTTACCACTGGGTTTGTTGCTGTTCGCCCAGCAGTTAAAGTTACCTATATTACCTCATAAATATCAGGTGAATTTGCCAGATTTGTCAGCTTTAGCAAAAGCCTTTATTTATGAAACGGATGGGGGCTTTGTTGATAGAATCGGTAAACGGCACAGTTTTAGTTACTTTGTAGAGCAAAGTTTTAGTCAAATTCCCATCATCCTATCTGGGAGCGATCGCACTCAATGGCGTAAAATATACGAAGAGTTTAGTAACTATCAACTCCTGAACCTACATCAGCGCCAATTACTGGTGGAAAACACCCAGTTGTTTTTGCTGAGAATGCAGTCAGTCTATGGTACAGTTTGGGAATTAAATCACCTCGACTCTACCCTGAAGCGGGTTAGTGAAGAATTACTCGCGGATATTCTCACCAATGCGCGTCAATGTGTCGCACGAGTTAAAACTGAAACTGAAAAACACCTGGAGTATCTCCAACAGCAACTAACTCAACTGGAGAGAACCACCCAAGAGCAAATATCCGCTACTTCATCTCAAATAAAAGTAGAACAGGTGATCAAGATTTTGCAGTTACTCAACCAACAGCAAAATGTCCCTGATAAATTACGCGGTTTGGTGACAGAATATCTGACAACACCATCAAAAATTTGGCAACATCCTCAAGAATTTGCTACTCATGTCAATACTGGGTTGGGTCATCTCCTCAATTTAGAAACTGTCATCAGTTCCATTCAACCTGTTGCAGTCTTGGAGGTAATTAAAAAATCTTTAGATGACAAAGTGCTAATTATACAACAACAAAACACACAGGCTCAACACAAACTGCAAGAAACCCAAAGCCAACTGGAAAAATTAAATCAACAACCCGAAATACAACCCACAGAAGATTTAATTTTATCCAGAAATTGGTGGAAACAGTTCTGGGAAACCATACCTGATAAATTTAAGCCAAAAAATCTTGATTTAGGCTTATTTGATCGGGAATTTTTACAGACTATCACAGCCCAGTTTGATGCTTGGCAAAACCAACTGAGTCAAGAAGAAACTTATCTCAACCGCTACCAAGATTTTACCCAAGATTGGATTGCTAAAGTCAAAAATCCCTCAGAGCGCGATCGCAACGACTTAAAACGCATTTACTTAGATAACGCTAACGTCGTCGGTATCACTTGTGTCCAAGCTGCAAATTACAACTTTACCCAAGAATTTAAAGCCTTTGATGTGGTCATCATCGATGAAGTCAGTAAATGTACCCCACCAGAGTTACTCATTCCAGCTTTAAAAGGCAAAAAGTTAGTCTTGGTAGGTGACCATCGCCAATTACCACCCATGCTTGATACTAGCACAGTAGCAGAAGTTGCTCAGTCACTGGGGAGCACAAAATCAGAACTGCAATTTTTAGAAGAATCATTATTTAAAATTCAGTTTGAAGCTGCTGACAAAAGCATTAAACAAATGTTGACTACCCAATATAGAATGCACCCCTCCATTATGGCAGCCATCAATCAATTTTATCAGGGTAAATTAGAATGTGGGCTTTTAGCACCTGACAGCCAACGCGCCCATAATTTGACAGGGGAAATTATCGACCAAAATCACCATCTTATCTGGGTAAACATTCCCAGGGATCTGGAATTCCAAGAAGAACGGGAAAATACTTCCTATTTTAATCCTCGCGAAGTAGATATAATTGAACGCCTGTGTCAGCAATTCGAGCATACTTGGGCTGCTAAAATCGCCAATGGTGCACCCAAGAAGGAAATTGCAGTCATTACATTCTATGGCGCACAACTGAAAAAAATTGAGCAACGTTTACAACCGGAACTATTTCCTTCTTTGGAAATTCGCACAGGGACAGTGGATAGATTTCAGGGAATGGAACGCCCTGTGGTCATTGTGAGTATGGTTCGGAATAATCATCAAGGTGATGTTGGTTTTGCGAATAAACCAGAACGGGTAAACGTAGCTTTTTCTCGCGCCCAAGAACTACTAGTAATTGTAGGTTGTCATGATTTATTTACCCGTCAAGGTGGAAAAGTTGGAGATATGTATTTAGATATTTCCCGTACTGTAAATCGTCAAGGAGGTTTCGTTGATGTTTCTAGGTGCTGCGGCTAAACCTATTGACAAAAAACTCATAAATTTAGTAGAGGAAATTACCGCCCAAAATCCTCACTTATCAGTTTTAGCAGCCCATGAATTTCGCTATAGTTTACATCAAACTCCTGTAGAAATATCTATCCAGGAACCCCGGGAATTTAATGTACTCGAAGAATTTATTATCCGTGCTGGAATTGAGTTTTCACCTCCACCCACAGAAGATGAATTAGCATCCATATTAGGACTTGACCCTATATTTGTCCGCAGTACCGCAGCCAATTTGCAAAGGTTGGAAACCTTATCCGCAACATCCCCCATTACAGTTACAAATCAAGGACGAACTTTTTACTCCCAAGGTTCTGTACCACAACCTGCATATCCTGTAGAAATATATGCTGTTTCCGATGCTTTGGAAGGAAAGCTGATATTTTCTACTGAACCCTGGGATGATGTCTCGTTAAATTTACCTGATTTAGCAGATTTTATCAAAATTGCCCGTAAAATTAATGATATACCTGCTTTAAGCATTGAAAAAATCCAGAAATGTATTCAGTTATCAGGTTTAGATTTTCATGTCCCAGAATTAGGTAAAATTGTTACTCACTGTAAAGTTTTAGCCCCAGCGCAAATTATCTGGAAAAGTATATCACTGTTTGTAATTTGCGATGCTGTCACACAAAAACTCAGTATCGAAATTAGAAGCGGTAAGCAAATTTCGGCATCAGCATCACAACGCATGGAAGTATTGCAAGGTAAAGGTAAAATACCGTATCTTGCTTTATGTCAATTATCCGATGAAGCCGTTAAGGAGCGTGAAGCTACTCTTAATTATAAAAATACTCAAATAGAATCTCGATTAGAAAAACTTACCCCAACAGCTTTAAACTTAGGCGATGGGGAAATTACTCCCACTTTTCGGGAAATTTTAAATTCTGCTAAACGGCAAATTATCATCTATTCTCCTTGTTTGAGTCAAGATATTATCAATAACGAATTTGTAACGCTGTTGCAAAAGTTGACTAATGATGGAGTACGGGTTTTAATCGCATATGGAATTTCACCAGCAGATGTTCTAGAAAAATTACGCTCTCTCAAAACACCTCACTGTTTATCATCTGTAAAACTTTTCTGTCTGGCTGATTCCCATGTCAAAGAGGTTATAGTTGATCAAGAAACTTATTTTTGTGGATTTTATGACTGGGTTTCTTGTGGTGGGGAATATTTACCACAGGGTGAGTCTGTTTATAAAGTCACTGCTCCCCAGCAAGTTGAGGAAGCATATCAGTTTCTGGTTGCTCGTTGCCAAAATCATGCACAAACTCAATGGGGTATAGCTTTAGAAAACCGTGATTTGCAATTAGCTGTAGAGTCTTTGTCTGTGTGGGGTTTCCTAGGTATGCAAAATATCGCACTCAGGGAGATAAAAAAAAGCAACTGGTTGGAACTTCTGCCAGAGTGGTTAAATATTGTAATTACAGATTTAAATTCAAAGAATTTACTAAATGATTCTATAGCTTCGGCGCTTTCCCTGTTGAATCAGCTTTCTGGGGAGGAAACCTTTATGGAATCCTTACAGCAGGGATGGTGTAAAACCATCAAGACCATAGCATATTATCAACCGGAAACCGCTTTAAACTTACTCAGTAATCAAGTATGGACTGATTTTATCCGCCTGAATATTGCTCAGGAGGATGACTCACCCGACAGGTTCATTATACCACAAAATTTACCGCATCAGAAGAAACAATCAGTCTCACGCCCTGGGGTTAAGTCGAAAAATTCCCGAAAATAGGCATTAAACAGCCTCTGCATTGTTTATAATCGCTGTCTTTGTGCTTCCTGAGATTATTATTAAATATTTGTAAATTATAAGTTAACTTAAATGTAGATGCAAAAATTCGTCTAATTCGATACAATTCTTACATTAGGAGAGGCGAGGAGAACAAAGTGGTCTTATTAAAAGGCTTTGAGATTGAGATGTATACTGGTACGCCTCAAGGTGAAATAGTCGGTCTCTCCGACAAAATTGTAGACTCTTTGGATGGATTTGTGCGGGAACCGGATAGCCGTAATGTGGAATACACCACCCAGCCATTGAGTGATTATGAGAAATTGTTGTGTGCTTTGCTGTGCCCCCGCCGCAATTTGCGCCGCTACCTGCATAAGTTGGGTAATTATACTCTAATTCCTGGTAGCACTTTATCCTTGGGCGGCAGCGATCGCTTTTTTCGTTCCAACCCCAATAACCCATATCATGAATACATTGAAAATACCTACGGGACAAAAGTAGTTACTGCCAGCGTTCATATTAATATCGGCATCAGTGACCCTGATGTATTAATGCGGGCTTGTCGGCTCATTCGTTTAGAAGCCCCTTTATTCCTGGCTTTAAGCGCCTCGTCCCCCTTCCTGGATGGCAAGGCTACGGGTTATCATTCCACCCGTTGGGCTGTGTTTCCTCAAACTCCCGCCCATGTGCCCTTATTTACTAGTCATGTCCATCATATTGAATGGATGGAAGCACAAATAGCTGCGGGAACTATGCAAAATGTCCGGCATTTGTGGACATCAGTTAGACCAAATGGCGATGATCGTCCTTATGACTTGAATCGTTTGGAATTACGTATTTGTGACTTAGTTACCGACCCCATTGCTTTGCTAGCCATTAGTGCTTTGCTGGAAGCGCGTTTGTTACAGTTAATGGCAAACCCCGAACTCGACCCGTTAACCCAAAGTAGTTTTTCCCCCGAAGAATTGCTGACTATCACCGCCAGCAACGAAGCAGCTGCAGCTAGTGCTAGTCTTGATGCTCAATTACACCATTGGCAAGACGGTAGACCTATCCTTGCCAGAGACTGGATTAACCAATTATATCAAGAAGTTTGGGGGATGGCTAAAGAACATGGTTTTAGCTGTTTCTTATCTCCTGTGCAGAAAATTCTCCGCGCCGGGAACGAAGCCCAACAATGGTTACAACTGCACGCAGTGGGTTTTGACTCTCAGCGTGTCCTGACTCAAGCTATTGTCGCCACTGAAGAACGGGAAGTTGAATTAGAAAACAAATTATGTTCGCCCCTGGTAGCTTAATGGTTCCGTCTTCATCCTGAAGGTAGATTTGGACAGAGAAACCCCAGAATTATTTTCTCTCCCCAAGATTCTTGGTGTCTGGGGTTTTAGGGAATTTGTTTTTTGTTTAAAAAAATTCATATCGAGGTGTTACTGAAGATTTATTAGAAAAACCTATGAATCGACTCTATCTAATGATAGACTTATAAGGATTTCAGTATAGAGGTATACAAAAAATAGTTTACAGACAATGCCCCAGATAGTTTTAGTTTATCCGCAAATACCACCAAATACAGGTAACATTGCCCGTACTTGTGCCGCCACGGGTACGGAATTACATTTAGTGGCTCCTTTAGGGTTTGAAATTAGCGATCGCTACCTCAAAAGAGCTGGTTTAGACTATTGGCCTTATGTCAAACTACACTATCACGAATCCCTAGCAGCCTTTCAATCCACACATCGACAACGTGGAGGCAGATGCTTAGGCTTCACTGTGCGAGGTAATTTTAATTATGCCAGCTTTCAATTTCAAGCCGATGATTGGTTGCTTTTTGGTAGCGAAACCACAGGGTTACCATCCACAGTGCTGTCAGATTGCGATGCGAAACTGTATATTCCAATGTCAGAGCCTCATGTTCGCAGCCTGAATCTTTCCGTCAGTGTCGCAGTCAGTTTGTTTGAAGCTCATCGTCAGTTGGGCTATTTACTCTGACAATCCTGATGCGATCGCAAATCTTGATCTCAGAGTGTAATTTATCCCCGCCAAACACACTCTGGGAAGATAAAAATATAGTTAAATTTTATACAAAAATCTCTTCAGGATAGTCTTAGTAATAAATACTCACCAAAATTAACATAGTTATATAAGAAATTTGTATATTGAATTCGCGAGTCTACGGAACTTATATTATAGATTTTGATGAAGACACAGGCAGCATGAGGAGGATCTCAAAGAAGCTCAAACCCTTTATGTTTATTGATTTGAGACATTTATGTGGGATAAGTAATTGCGAGGATTAGAAAAGTAGTTAGAAGTGTGTACGGTTGATTTTTAGGGACAAATTAACGTAAAGTCTCCTATTGATAAGGCGGATCGAGTAGAAAAACCTTGAATATATCTAGAACATAGGGCATAGCTTTTCCAAAAGTCCGAGCCTCTATATTGCTCAAGTCCACAATTGGCAGGGTGAACATATAATAAATATTCTTCACTAACTCCTAGCAAGGGTCACACAAGCAGTAAAGACAACGGTCAAAAGCAAAAGTTCTATGGTGTGTAGAAAAAAACTGGACAAGTGAGCACAGCAACTTTAAAGTTTTCGGTTCCATGTGTGAACTTGTCTAAATCAGAGAAGCAAGTTAATCTTGCGTAAGTATCTCTGGTGAGGTTGATCTTGATCTATCATTTCGATGTGATCTAAACCATTGACTAGTATCCGACTGAAAAATCGAGATCAGTTAAGCACTAGTGATCATAGGAGGTCGTCTTTGAAACGAGCATTGAAAAAAAGAGAAGAGGCTGTGCTGAAAAATACCCCCAGCAGTGATGATACCCCAGTGGAAAACATAGAAAACCTAAATACTTTAGTTCATCCCAAGGTTAACCGCCGGGTAGGTAAACAAGCGGCCATGATTGGTTTGGCCATCTCAATGGGAGCAACCAGCCTTTTGGTGACTCGACAAAGCGATGAAGCCCACGCAGCAGCTTCTGTAGGTAGCCAAAAAGTAACTTCAACAATTCCTGCTGCGTCTGACACCACGGTCAAATTTGCTTCCATAAAGCCGGAGACCCAAACAGTCGTCTCAGCAAGAATCCCCAAAAATTCTATCATCCTCGAACCAACAGCGATTTCACAGTTACCTGAACTGGAAGCTAGATTGCAAGTTACCGAGAGCGAAATGTCTGATCCGGTTCCTGTTTCTACATCCTGGAAGTCACAATCCCCAGCAGCACAGGAATTATCAACGGAGACAGCGAACCTCACAGGGGAACCACAACTACAAGTACTGGAAAACACAGATACCAGTGATGAAAATAATGATCAACTCAAGGCGCAGCAAGAATTTGCCCTAAATCGCTTACAAGAAAAATCGAACCGTTTAAGAAAGAGTCTGGCGGAGTTGCGGTCTGAGGAGACAAAAAATTTATCAAAAACTGACAGAGGTTCCACACAGCCGAAAGGGATAGCAAACGTAGAAGAGTTATCCACTGTCAATAATGACAATAACAAAGATTTATTATCCGAGTTTACACAAAGACCAGAAACAAATAAGTCGAACTCGCAAGGGTTAACAAAACCCCGGCAAATTCCAGCCTTGTCGGGTGATAGAAATTACGAAGTTAAACCTGGAGATACATTAGCAGCGATCGCCACTAGGTACAATATTTCCATTTCAGAACTAGTCCAGGCAAATAATCTGATCAATCCACACGATCTCAAAATTAGCCAAAGGCTGACTATTCCCGCCTCTGAGATTAAGAGCTTTAGAGCCATTCAGGTACCAACTGTACTTAACTCCAATAAGACCTATTCTAGTACTGCGCCCCAGCCAGCCAACTCCCCTGTCACCACCCCCAGTATCTACCCTAGTCTACCTGTTGCTTCATCACAGTTACCAGTATATACCAATAACGACAGTGTGAGTATACCCATACCAGTAATTGCCAATCAGCAGCAAAAAGTATATACAGATACGGAATTTACTAGTATTAATGCCGAGGGATTAGGTGGCGATATACCTATACCAACCATCTCCGAGCAAACGCAGCAGGCTCAAAAGTCCTCTGAGGAAGGGGCCAGCACAACAGATCATCAAGGTCTCCGTGGCTTACATGCGGACATCGAGAGATTAAGGCAAAGATACCGCAATCAAAAGTCTGGAAATGCCGATACCCTAGTGGCTACAGAACCAGAAAAAGCACCCACACCCATTCCTCAGGCTCAAACCAATAGCCTAGAAGCCGAGATCGAGAGATTAAGCGAACAATACCGCAATCAAAAGTCTGGGAATGCCGATACTCTAGTGGATACAGAACCAG